>WHSP01000079.1 GCA_009380025.1 Gemmatimonas sp.
ATCAACCACAGACCCACAGTCGGCCTGGTTCTGCGCGATGAGCTGATCGTGGACATCGGCGTCGCGAACGCGGACCTCGAGCTCCTTCCGCAGTATCCCACGCTCGAGATGCCGGAGGACATGATCGAGCTGGTCGGCGAATACGACTACGGTCTCAAGTATCGGCTCTACGAGATCGTGAATCACCTCGTGAACAACGAGATGCTGACCGGGGAAAGCCGACCGGACTACGTGTACGACGTGGAGGGCACGCATATCCTCCCCCCGATCATGTATCCGAGCAAGATCATGAACGCGGCGGTCAACTTCTACACGCACGCTTGCGAAGGCTGCACAGCGGAGCAGTTGGCGGAGCGGACGGGCGAGCGCCAAGAGAACCGCGGAGTCCCGTACCTGTTCCTCAAACCCGGACGCGGTGCAGTCATCGGCACCGGTGATGACATCATCATGCCCTTCGGCCGCGACGAGATCGAGTACGAGGTCGAGATGGCGATCGTTTTCGGTCGCTCCGGGAAGTACATCTCGGCGGCGCGCGCGTACGACCACGTGTTCGGCTACATGGTGGCGATGGACATCTCCGACCGTGGTGGGCGTCCGCCGGGCGGCTACGGCTCCGGCTCGGACTGGTTCGTCGGAAAGGGTCATGACACGTTCGCGCCCCACGGGCCGTGGATCGTTCCCAAGGAGTTCTTCGGCGATCCGATGGAGCGACTCCACCAGCAGACCGTCATCGATGGGGTCACCGTCCAGGAGGCTCAGGCCGGGGACATGATCCACTCGATTCCGGAGCTGATCGAGTACGCATCGTCGATGATCACCCTCTTCCCGGGTGACGTGCTCCAGAGCGGGACCTCCGGCGGAACGGGAGCGGGCCGCGTGGAGCGTGCGACAGGCTCAGGCTACCTGGTCGATGGGGAAACCATCGAGGCCAGCATTGAGGGTATCGGCACGTTGCGGCACCGGGTGGTGCGCGAGAGCAGCGTCCCGGACGACTTGTCCGGCGCACAGTTGCCCCCGACCGCCTCGTATCGCGATCCCAACTGAGCAGCGGGCCAGGATCATCAACGGGCCCTCATTCTGGGACGTCGGCCGGTTCGTCCGGTCGGCGTCCTGGACGTTTATGGTCGTCGGAGGTGGATTCCGCCAGAGCGGCTGAAACGTGCCGTCAAAGAAGGAGAGTTGCCTGCGGATCTGGATTTGTCTGGCCGTAGCGACGTTCTAGGCAACGGTCCGGCAGGGGATGTCGATTCAGGCGCGCGACGGCGCGTCGCGGAGGAGACTTCTCTCCATTGCGGTATGCGCCGTGGCGGCCTGGGATGGATTGACGTCAGCGATGGACGGCCCGGGCCGCCCTGGGCACCAGCGGCACCAGTAGGGGAGCCAAGAACGCCGCGCCTCAGAACCTGGGGGCGGGATTCCCGGACCGCGCGGCGCTTCTATTCGCGAATGCTCAGCCCGGGTGAGGATCCGCTTTGGCGGGAAGATCTTATGAACAACCTGGGCACGCCCATCATCGGGCTCGGCGCGCGCAACGCGGAACATGCCGACCTTGCGATCCAATGGATGCCGCATATCCAGGTGGCCGATGTGGCGGTCAGCGTGCAGCGTGGACTCGATCTGGGTGGGAACGTGCTGATGCACGCGAAAGACGACGATGGAACGAGCCAGTGGGCGGTGCTACTCGATCCGAATGGGGCGGCGTTTGGGATTATCCCTCAGTTTCGAGAAAGTGCTCCTGGCAAAAGCTGACAGCGACAGGCAGGAAGCCGGCTTGGTGGGATTTTCTCTCGCTTCGGCATCTCTCCCCGAAGAAATAACGAGCGCCCCCGATTTTGATGTAATGAACTTTAGCGTGGCGTAGTATTCTGATTAGACCGCGCTATTGAGTCGTGGCTCGGCGTGGACCCAAAAGAGGAATTGTCTGGGAGCTGGGCGAAGCCGGTTCGACGGTCTCTATGTTGCCAGGATGGGGAGCGGCGATGAGGAGGTAGAGAATGGTTACGACCGAGCCAAACAACGCGTCAAGGAAGCGATCTGCCAACTCCCTGGTCTAAGATGTGATTCAGGGGACTGAGCGGACCGCCCGGAGGGTGCACCTGTGGCCATCCTTCAGAACGATGCTGGACCCCTTGCCGGCACGTAGAAGGACATCACCAGGAGCGAAGCGAGACACATGTCGGGTAGAATAGGGGCATCATGGGAAAGCTCGAGGCTGAGCAGCGCCAAGCGCTAATCGAGACGTTGAAGATCCGGTTTGAGAGAAACATGGCCCGCCACGAGGGGGTCGGTTGGGCAAGGGTGCAAGCGAAGCTGGAATCCGAGCCGGAAAAGCTGTGGTCGCTCGGTGAGATGGAGCGAACTGGCGGAGAGCCAGATGTGATCGGTTATGGGACAGGAAGGCAAAAGAGCACCTTTTTGTTGATTGCTCGAAGGAGAGTCCCAAGGGCCGCAGGAGCGTTTGCTACGATCGCCAAGCGCTCGAGGCGAGGAAGCAACACAAGCCAGAGAACAACGCTGTTCAGATGGCCTCCGATATGGGAGCCGAACTGCTGACGGAAGAGCAATACCGTTGCCATGCTGCGCGATGAGCGGGAAGTCCACCGCAGTGGGGAAGGCGTGGCGCAGGATCCTCCGCCAGACTGGAGCGACCGCATGCCCCGCGAGACGCTCGCGTCAGCCGTCTCGCTGGCGGACTGGCTGATGGACCGGGACAGCAAGTCGCCGGGGCTCAAGCTCCTCCAGGGAGCCGTCTGGCGTGCGGGCTACGAGTCCGGGCAGCTCGCGGGCGAGGTCTTCGAGGACGTCCCGCCCGCCCTCGACCGCTGGAGCCGCGCGGGCGTCCGCGCCGCGAGCTGCTTCTCGGGGAGCGTGCTCGCCCAGAGGTTGCTGCTCGGCACCACCCGGTTCGGTGACCTCGTCCCGAAGATCGCCGCGTTCTTCGTTCAGGGTGACGGTGCTTCGGATGGTCGAAGGCTCGAACGGTCACGACGGGGCTCCGACCTTGCAGATGAAGTCTCTTGCAGACGAAGTCTGCAGTCGCGCCTCAGCGTGAACCGAAGCGTGAACCGACCCCTCACGGGCCGCGTTCGGCCCAGCGATCGCGTTGCCGATGCCCGATGATCTGCGACAGGCGAGCGCTCGCCTCGTCCTCCCCCTCGACGCGGAAGGGGCCACCCTCGAGACGGTAGGCGGCAAGGGCGCCTCGCTAACGAGCATGGCGATGGCGGGGCTGCCGGTGCCGGCGGGGTTCCATCTCACCACGGCGGCGTACCGTCGCTTCGTGGACGCCAACCACCTGCACGCGGGGATCGAGGAGGCGCTCAGGGGCGCCACGAGCGATGACCCCGCCACGCTGGAGCGCGCTGCGGCGGCCATCCATGCGCTCTTCCAGCGCGGCGCGCTCCCGGACGACATCGCGGTCGCGATCCGCCATGCGTATGCCGGGATGGATGAACATGGACCGGCGGTCGCGGTGCGCTCGTCAGCTACGGCCGAGGACCTACCAGCGCTGTCGTTCGCCGGTCAGCAGGAGACCTTCCTGAACGTGCGGGGCGAAGCGGCCCTGCTCGAGGCGGTACGGCGCTGCTGGGCATCACTCTGGACGGCGCGGGCGATTGGCTACCGGCAGCGGATGGGGGTGGACCAGCGGGCGCTCGCGATGGGCGTGGTGGTCCAGCGGATGGTGCCAGCGGAGTGCGCCGGCGTCCTGTTCACGGCCAACCCAACGACCGGCGAACGGGGTGAGCTGGTCGTCAACGCGAGCTTCGGGCTCGGCGAGGGGATCGTGTCGGGACAGGTGACGCCGGACGTCTACGTGGTGGACAAGGCCCGTCTGGCGACGAAGGAGACGGCGGTCGGCGAGAAGGAGATCATGGTCGTCCCTGCCGCCGGGCAGGGCACCGAGATGGAGGCCGTGAGCGACGGCCGCCGCACGGAGCGGACGCTCTCGGACGCGTCGCTGCGTGAGATCGCGGCGCTTGGGGTGCGCGTCGAAGAGCACTTCGGCGGGGTTCCGCAGGACGTCGAGTGGGCAGTGGCCAAGGGGCGTTGCTGGCTCCTCCAAGCCCGACCCATCACCCGTCTGCCCCCCGCCCCGCTGGCGGGTGCGCGCTGGGAGCCGCCGGAGCCCGGCACGGCTTGGATACGCCGGCAGGTGGTGGAAAACATGCCCGGGCCGCTCTCGCCGCTCTTTGCCGACCTGTACCTTCAGAGCCTCGACGACGCGATCCATGGCTTGTACGCGGTTATGGGGGTGCCGTCCGCGGCCGGCTCGATCGTGGCCCGGCCGATCTTCGCCACCGTGAACGGCTACGCGTACATGCGCGCCAGCCTCACCTGGCGGTGGGGGGTGTTGCCGGCCCTCGTCCGGGCGATGGCGGGCATCCCCTGGATGTTCAGGGGACAAGGGATCACGTACTGGCGCGATGAGGCGCTGCCGAGCTACCTCGCGGCGATCGAGCGCTGGAAGCGCCGGGATTCCGGCGCCGCGACGGACGAGGACCTCCTGGAGGGCGTGCGCGAGCTCGCCTCCGCGGATGCGGTCTACTGGGGGGCGGTCAGCCTGGCGGTGGGCACGGCGAAGGTGTCGGAGGACCTGCTGAACCGGTTCCTGTCCCACGCCGCGCCAGGCCTGACCAGCGGTCTGTACCTGCGCGGATTCCCTTCGAAGACCCTCGAGTCCCAGGCCGAGCTGGAGGCAATCGCCGAACGCATCCGCGCCTCGGCGGAGCTCGCCGCCGCGGTGGCCACCGGGCCCGCAGAGCGCCTTCCCGAGGCGCTCGCCGCAACACCGGAAGGCCGCGCGGTCGCGGACGCCCTCGACGGGTATCTCGACCGCTTCGGCCACCAGATCTACACGTTGGACTTCGCGGAGCCGACGCAGGTCGACGACCCGCTGCCGGTCCTGCTGAGCCTGAAGATCATGGCGAGCCGACCGCACCGGCCGGTTGCCGCCCGTCTCGAGGACCTGGCGCGGGAGCGCGATGAGGCGGCCGCGCGGACGGCGGAGTCCCTCCCTCCGATCCGGCGCCGGCTCTTCCGGCGTTTGCTCCGCCTGGCGCAGCGCTTCGCCCCCTACCGCGAGGAAGCCCTCTTCTACATCGGGGCCGCGTGGCCCACCCTCCGGCGATCGGCCCTCGAGCTCGGGCGCCGGCTCGCCGCTGCCGGCTCGCTCGGCATACCAGACGACGTGTTCTTCCTGACCGCCGACGAGCTCACGGGCGCGATCCTGGCCCGTGCAGCCGGCCGGGGCAGGCCGCAGCTTGCGCGGTTGGCGCGCGATCGGCGGGAGGTCCGCAAGGTCCACGGGCGGCTGCATCCACCAGCCGCGGTGCCACCCGACTTCCGCTGGAAGCTCGGGCCGATCGACCTCTCCGGCCGGGAGACCCAGATGCGGAACCCGAAGGAGGCGCCCGTCATGAGAGGTTTCGGCGTCAGCCCTGGTCAGGTGAGCGCACCGGCCAGCGTCATCCTCTCACCCGCCGAGTTCCAGCAGATGGAATCGGGAAGCATCCTGGTCTGCCCCACCACCACGCCGGCCTGGACACCGCTGTTCGCCCAGGCCCGCGGCCTGGTCACAGATGTCGGGGGCATCCTGGCGCACGGCTCCATCGTCGCGCGGGAGTACGGAATTCCTGCCGTCATGGGTACCGGCAACGCCACCCAGCGGATCGCGAGCGGGCAGCACGTGACGGTCGACGGCAATGCCGGCACCGTCACGCTCACGGAGTAGCGTTCTTCGCCCCCACGGTCGGTTCCGAGATCGAGCCTCCTTCCGCCGCGACGAGGGCGCCGGAACCATTCTCCCCTCCTTCCGATTGGGTTCGTGAACTGCCGCCAGCTCCGGCGCCGCGGCGCCCCTCTTCCAAGGCCGTCCGGAGGTCATCATGGAGCTGCCCGTCGTCCTCGTCCTCTCGCCGCTCGACTTCCTCGATCCCCTTCTCCGCGTTCTGTACTCTTCCCTCAATGCCGAATGTCTCCCGAAAGAACATTTGAATTTCCTATCCCCTCTCCCCTAACTCGTGGACGAGGATCCGCAATGGCCGGAATCACGACGCCGAAGCTCGGCCGGCCGGGCCCGAAGCCTCAGCTGCTCTCGATACCACGCCGAAATCGACGACGAGTTGGTTCTCGTCGAGTTCGCCCTCGATCTCGACGCGCGCGCGATAGTTGTGACCGTGCAGCGTCTCGCAAACGCCATCGTATGTGATGAAATGCCCCGCCGCGAACACGAGGTAATCCTTGTCGACCGAGACCTTGAACTCGGGCACTTTCACTCCTCGGCGCTCGGGTCATCCTCGCGGCAGGCGCGACCAGTCAACCGAGCGTCTCAGTCAAGCGGATGCCGCCAACGCAGGCCGGGATAACGGGCGAAGCCGCGATCCGACGTTACCCATTCGGACCCCGATTCGATTGCCAACGCGGCAAGATATGCGTCCGGAATGCGATTGCCCTTCGCACCCGCCTGTCGGCAAAGCCGCGTGAAGATGTCCCAGTGCCGTAGACCCGCCGCCGCCACCACGCAATGTGGCTGACTGCGGACTTGCTCCGCAAACTCGAGCGCGGCATCCAGCGGGCTCGGCACCGCAAATACCTTCGGATGAGTGACCACCCGCAGAAAACCGCTGAGCACCAGCTCCGACACGACGTACGCCTCGTCGCCGTTCATCACGCCTTCGAGCCACGTCCGATACCGCTCGTGGTCCGGGGCATCCTCGCGATGCGCGTACACGAAGACGTTCACATCACATAGAAGCATCGGCGCCGTTCATATGGTCCCGAAGCGACGCAGAGTCATCCAGGTCGACACCCCTCTGAAGACCCCCGCCACGGAACGTGGTGAGCCGTACCGGATGCCTTGTAGTTTCGGAACGCCGACGTCCGAGCGCCTCGCGAAGCGCATCTTCGATCAGCGCCGTCAGCGTGCGGCCGGTCTCGAATGCATGGCGCTTCGCTTCCTCGAGCAGACCGTCGGGCAGGCGGATCGTCGTCCTCATATGTCAATCCATACAATATAGATGTCAATATGTCAACCGATTCGGCACGGCCGGCACGTCCGGGTCGTGTGGGGCCTGCGAAGGTCGGCTTGCGGTAGGACCGCCGGGCGACCGGTATGAGCGAGAGGCCGACGAAGTGGCGCGCCAGGTGACCCTGACCGATCGCCCGAGGGTGCAGCGCCGGGTCGATGAGGAGCTGGCGGAAGAGCACGTCCAGCGGACGCCCGTCCCGAGTCGCATCACGCCCATGGCGTCGACGGCCGGCCCGGTCCGTTCGGCCGCCCCGGCGAAAACTCGGACGGCCGTTCCGCAGTCGATCGTGCAGGGTGTCCTGAGCTCGCCTGGCAGGCTGCTAGACCATGGAACCCGCGGGTTCATGGAGTCCCGCTTGGGCTACGATTTCGGCGGCGTTCGGATCCACACGGGCGGTCCGGCGGGAGAGTCGGCGCGCCGGCTGGGGGCTCGCGCCTACACCCTCGGACGGGATGTCGTCTTCGGAACCGGCGAGTACTCGCCCAGGACGCCGGAGGGCAGGCAGCTCCTGGCTCACGAGCTCGTCCACGTCGTCCAGCAGCGTGGCTCGGAGGGCGCGGTGATCCAGCGGGCCGAAACGGACACCGCCCGGAGTTGCGGTGGCTTGACAGACACCAAGGCCGATGTCAACGACAAGGTCAACGCCGAACTGGGAGCGGGAGGTCGCACACCCTCCGGTCTCCATGCGCGCATTGGCGTAAACACGAGCCTCGGAAGGACGGCGATCGAGGATTGGGCGGAGGAGTTGGGGGCGTCGAAAGTGAGGCTTCCGGGCCAGGGCGCCACAAAGTACGCCGGGGTTACTTACGGCCTGTGGAACCCGCTACAACCCTTTCCGATCCTCAACCCGACGATGCGCATCAACGGCATCTGCGTGGGCAGTGACAAGCTCGGTCACTTCTTACAACAGGGCTTCGAGTACCTGCAGATCTTTCAGCAGACGCAGTCCGAACAGCGTGCAGTCGAGCATGGGGTGAGCACCGAGGTCGGCGGCTTCGGCCTTAGCTCGACGGGCGTGTTCTCCAACGCCGACCTCGAGGCGAACCGTCAGGGTCTGAGGTTCTACCGGGATCTCTTGGCCGACCCCTCGATGACGTTCGACATCGCCAGCTACATCAACGCGAACTGGAACGAGGAAACCAACCCGAGCCACTACGAGGAGTCGGTCGGCGCAGTCGTCTGGGTGAATCTGATACGTGGCAGCTGGCGAGGGCAGATCGCATGGTCCGGGAGCGGCACTCAGCCCATCGTCACGAACCTGACGGTTGCCGACGACAACGTCTCGGTGAGGGCCGAGTACGGATATCGTTCGTCGAACGGTGAGATCGTCAACGGAACGATTTCGGGTCGGATCAGCCATACCAGGAACGCGCTCAATGCGATTACCGGCGTCCTGATCGAATTCGATTGGCGTGAGGGCGGCAGCACAGGGAAGGGGCGCTGGACCAACGTGAGGGAGAACGAGCTGCGTGGAACGTGGGGGCGTGCCAGCTCGCGTTCCGACGGGGGCACCTGGAACAGCACGAAGAGCCCGACCCCCATTCCGACACCGCTCTCGACTGCGGCGCGCCAGGAGCAATGCCGGCGGATGTGCGAAGAAGCGTTCGAGCGTTGCACGCGTTTCAGCCGGGAGGGCGGTATGGCATGCATCGCGAACCGCAGCAGGTGCCTCATGTCGTGCGGTTAGGCTAACGCTATCGGTCAGGGAGTATCGGAGTATGGAACCGTTGGCTCCAGTGCGAGGCTGGTATCCGACGGCCCGACCGGAGCAGTCCCACCTCACGCCTCGAACCAGACGGGGACGGGGAGCGTGAAGAGGAAGGTCGATCCTTCCCCAGGCGTCGATTCGACCCAGATCCGGCCGCCGTGTCTCTCCACGATTCGCCGGCAGATCGCCAGGCCGATCCCGAGGCCAGGGTCTTCCCATCCACCGAGGCGCTGGAAGACATCGAAGACCCGCTCCTGGAACTCGGGGTCGATTCCGAGCCTATCGTCGGTGACGGCGAACGTCCAGAAGTCCGCATCTCTTCTGGCCGAAACGTGTATGCGTGGGTGGCTTTCGCGACGGAACTTCACGCTGTTGGCGATCAATTGGCAAAGGAGCTCCACGAGTTGGTCATCGTCGCCGAGGACAAGCGGGGAGGGGATCGCGGGTGATCAGGGCGCCGGCCTCTTGAGCCGCGGAATCGAGAGCGTGCGCCGCGACATCGAACGCGGCGTCCATCTCGTCTGGCAACGGGTCCAGGGGGCGCTCGTCGATCCGCGAGCAGGAAAGGAGACCGACGATCATGGCCTGCATCCGATTCGTCGCCTCGATGGCGGAGGCGATCAATCGATTCGCCTCGTCACCGAGCGGGGCGCCGAAGCGCCGTTTGAGGAGTTGCGCGTCGGCGGGCATCCTCCGAAGGGGCTCCCGGACGTCGTGCCTCGTGGCTGAGGCCAGCTGCTCGACCTCCTCGCGGCGAGGTGCCGACTGCCTGGATCGTCCTTTGGCCGGCCTTCGCCTCGCGGAAGGTCAGGCGATCGGTCAGGTCTCGAAGAATGGTGGTGAAGATCGTCGCGCCACCGACCTCGATCTTCGAGATCGAAGCCTCGGCGGGAAAGAGCTCGCCGTTCTGTCGCCGACCAGTGACATCCCCCCGTTTCCCCATCCAACGGGAGTCCACCTCGGAGGCGGCGAAGCGCCTCACATGGAGCGTGTGAGCGGAGCGCGCCTCTTCGGGAATCAGGATCTCGAGCGGCTTGCCGATGACATCCGCCGCGGTATAGCCGAAGATCGCCTCCGCTCCGCGGTTGAAGAACGTGATTCGCTGCGCCTCCGAGACAGAGATCACTCCATCGGCGGCAACGCTCAGGATGCCTTCGAAGGTGGCCTGAGAGATCCGGAGCACCTGCTTCCTACGCGCGGCCAGCAGCCCATCGACCTGCCGGGAGAGAAGCTCGGTTCTCAGCTGCGGCGCACCAGCTCCACGGCGCTCCCTCCCGGCAGGTCGGCGGGCCACGGCATCGCCGCCGGCGTCGGGATCCCCGGAAGGTGAAATGCGTCGAAGGTCATCCGGATATCCGGGATACCTGATTGCTGTCGCAAAGCCGCAGAGATGCCCAGGACCTACGAGGGAGCATCGATGTTGAGCACGAAGAGGACGTCGTACAGCGCATGCGTCCAGGCCGCGATACCGAACCCGTGGACGAGGAAGAGTACACTGAACGCGAGTCCGGCAGGAAGCGGAAAAGAGGAACGAGGGCAGCGCCCACGAATCACCGTAGGGACCGATGTAGTGGAAGGCGGAGAAGACGAGCGAAGCAAGGATGACGGAAAAAGTGCCGGCCTGACCGACCGGTAGGCCACTCGTCCGGAAAACACCGAAAAAGCCACCGACGAGGAGCACTCGGAAGAGCAGCTCCTCATAGAGCGCCGAGCGAGAGCACGACCCCCTCCGCCAGAGACAGTGATTGGAGTGGACTCGCGGCGAGGTCCGGGGAGAGGCCATCGAGCAGCCATTGAGTGGCTCCGCCTATGATAAGGCCGAGCATCGCGGCGTAGGCGAAGCTCTCGACGGCCATCCAGAAGAAGGGCGAGACGCAGCCCCAGATCCCGGGGCGAGCCGCGCCGAAACCCGGCGTTTCTCATCAAGCGCGGGATCCGCATTCCCCTTATACCTCCCGAAGGCCGCAGCTGCCGAAGGTTCTCCCTCGTGCGTCCCTCTCCTTCCCCTCCGCGTCTCATGGGCGCGACCACAACCGCGAGATCCCTCCGCCCCGGCTCGTTCCCTCGCGGCCCCGGCACAGCAGAAGATTGTCCCACCACGGCGGAAGAGGAGCCTTCAGCAGAAATCATAGAAGGTCTGGCGGCAGCGTGTTCGATTTGCTCATGATCTTCCCCATGTGCCTAGATTACCTGGGTATAGGGTTATCGAACGTGCCATCGGGGGTGTGATCGACATGCCGATCGAGGCGAAGGAACGACTGGGTGAGGCGGCACGCCTCTGGTTCGAGGATAATGACCGGGAATTCCGCTACAAATTCTGCGCTTGATGACGGAGTTCGTGCCCGAGTAAGAGCTTCGCGGCGCGCAACCGTACGCGCGTCCTGAGATGATTCATGACCGGCGATCCTCCAAGCCAAGATGGCGCCTCAGAGCCGACACGACCTTGGCCCATAGGGACTCGCTGAGCCGGCCGATCCGAGCCGCATACCGAGCCTCGATCGTGGCAATCTTGGTCGAGCGCACAACGGAGGGAATCGGCAACCCGACCGCCTTGTAGCCGCCGGCGAGCGAGATGTCGCCCGGCCACCTGCGGTTGGCCGCGCTCGTGATCATGACGACCCACAACAGAGAACTCCCGTCGCCGAGCCCGCCTCGTGAAACGACGAGCGCCGGTCTCTGCTGCCGAGTATCACGATCTGTGTAAGGGAACGGGACCCGCACCACATCGCCCTGCCTAAAGGTCGGCATAACCCTTACGATCCGCTTCACTGTTCCATTCATTGAACGTCGCAAAGGGATCGTCCGCAGCCACCGACAACGCCTTGGTCAGGATGACACGCTCACCCTCGATCTGGTAAACGATCTCATCACCCACCCTGAGGCGAAGCGCTGCACGAACCGGCTGCGGGATGGTGGTCTGCGCTTTGGTTGTCAGCTTGCTCTTGATCATCGCATGTGCTCAACAGGATACGTGGTCAACGTTTCTAAGGTAAGGAATCTCCTTACAGACATCAAGACCGAGCCGGGTACGGGCCGATGAAAGCGCTCACCCCTGACCGATTCGCTCCGCGGTAATTCGACTTCGATCAAACCCACGGCGCCTGAAGGGCCGGCTGTGTCCAGCGAGGCTCTTCCCCTCTCCTTACCCCCACACTCTCCACTCCCGCCGACGCGCCGCCCTACTCGGGTGATCCGATCGGCAACCGGCAGCCCAACCGTTCACCTTCACCGACTTCCTCGATCCCCTTCTCCGCGTTCTGTACTCTTCCCTCAATGCCGAATGTCTCCCGAAAGAGCATTTGAATTTCCTATCCCCCAGGGAAGTGGGGTCGTTCGGTATGCTCGGGAGCGGAGAATGGCCGGTACCGAGTTAGGAATGAAGCATCCAGCCGTAGCGCTTGCGGTAGGCGTCGGCGTCCCGCTCGACGAATTCCGCCTCGGTCCCACGGCGCAGCGCGACTCAGTGGGCGAGGAGGCATCGCTCCAGGGCCAGGTAGGCCTTGTACGGCGAGCCGTGGCGTGCGAGGTAGAGTTCTCCTAGCAACCTCATGTCGGTCCTCCGGGAAAGAAACGTGAACGGGTGGAGGTCGATCACACCGGTCCGTTTTCTTCTTGAGGGGACGGAATCAGGAGGGAGAGGCGAGGGAGAAGTGCCCCGGGAGGAGCCGCCTCCGGGCGGATCCGACCGGCGCCGGATGCAAGGTGCGGCAGCTCTGGGTCAGGCAGGATCGACAGGGTCCCTGGCCGCTCTGTGTGCGGCACGAGCACGACGGACGGCCAGCGTCGCTGGCGGCGTTCAGCAGCGGGTCAGGGAAGGGAAGGCGGCGGCTCGCTTGGACGAGCGCCAGCCTATCAGCGTTTGGCATGGAAGAGCGTGGTTGGAAGGTCGGCGACCGGAGGCTCTTTCTCAGCATACCCCGGATCGTGCCCGGCGAGTGGTGGCCCTAGTGAATCGCCTGAGGGCTGCCGTTACGCAAGACGGCGAGAGCCGAGCCGGACTTCACCGGGGCGACGACCAGGCGCAGCCTCAACGAGAGCTCGCCGAGTCGCGTTGCGATGTCGCCGGTATAACCCGCGTCCCGAAGCCACCGATCGAGCAGTCCGCTGGGGGTATCCAGTCGGGAAAGCGCCGTGAGCGCCTGACCCACGGTGCTCAGCATCCGGACCTCGACCCCGGTCTCCTCGTTCTGGACGCCGAGGGGGGGCGCCGCATCTGCTTGAGGCGCGTGGCGCTGGCGGCCTCCCAATCGAGGTAGACCTCGTGAGGGACGTCGGGGTAGATGCCGGGCGGCGGCGGGATTCGAGGGTCCGCCAGTACGAGGCCGCCGGCATCGGGCAGGACTAGGTCGCCGAGCTCGTAGTGGACGACGGCCTGGGCTTCGTAGGGGACGATGGCCAGGGACATTAGGGTGGCGCGGGTAGGGAGGAAGAGACAGACGAGCCGCTCAGTCGGGCGGGTCTTCTAGGGGGAAGCGGGGGGTTGGTTCGGGCGTACTTCTTCTTCCGTGATCCAGGCGTACCCGCTTGAGCGGCTGATCCGGCCCTCGCGTCTGAGGATCCGGAGCGCGGTCCAGACCAGTTGGGCGGGCGCGTCGCGGCTGAAACGGACCAGCTCGACCTCGCGCACTCCGACGCGCGGCTCGCCGGGCGTCGAGGCGCGTCTGGCGCAGGGTGCCGAGGATGTCGCTCTGTAGCTCATGGAGCGATCGCATCTCAGGGTGTGGGCTCAGTTTCTGGGCAAGCGAAACCCCCGCCGGATCTCTCCAGCGAGGGGCTTTCTTTCTCCTCGATCCCCGGACCGTCGGTGCGCGGGTCCGGGTCAGATACCGGGCCGCTTCGGCTTGTTGCTGCCCGAGATGTTTAGTCTGCCCGGTACCGCCCGTGGTGTGGGAGCACGTCCCCGAGATCCAACACATCGAGCACGTGACGGACCATACGACGGGCGTGAACCCGTATTACTGAGAAGGCAACAGCTTTTTCAGAAGATACGAAGGTCAGCACCCTGCTGGGACTCGTCGGAGGGCGGTCCGGGTCTTTCGCAGCAAACGGGGGCGGCGGCGGATGCACGGTCCGTTTCCTCCCCTGTCCCGTATCCCGACTTTCAGGTCTTCGTGGTCGAACGTCGTGTAACGCTTTGCCCACCCGGATAGACAGCACAAGGGCGGGGGTCGATCTCACCTGCCCTATCCGCCCGTACCCTCTGTGTGCCGTCATTCCGAGCATGCTCGCCGCCGCCCTGCTCATTCCCCTGTTCGCCGCCGTCGCGGTTGCGCTGCTCTCGCGTTGGCCGACGGCCAGAGACAGCATGGCCGTGCTGGCGGGGGCGACCCTCCGGTCAGGGCAGGGAAGGGAGGGCGTCCGGACGGCTTCCCCGTCCCCTCGCGCCGTCGCTCAAGCAGCAGCCATCCGCTTCCAATCCGGCCAGAGGTTCACTATCGGGCGGCCGACGCGCTGGGCGTATCGGATACAGTTCGCGGTACCGCCCTCTCCGCCGCCACCCCTTAGTCGTGGAAGGGGCGGTCCTCGAGGATGCTCGGGGTCGCCCGTCGTCTGTGCGCTCGCTCTCGGGTCATGCGCCTTCGCCGCCGGCCTCGAGCTCGAGGAGAACGCGCCGGATCACCGTGCCGTGGCAGGTGCCGGATCCGTCCGGCCTCACGCAGAAGCAGCGTAGTCGCAGGGGTTCGGGCCGGGCGAGATGATGCAGTCGCATCACCTCGGCCTGCACGGCCTCGCGCTGGGCTCGAGAGAGTATTCCACCTTCCCATCGAGCGGTCGCGCGGGTTGGGTCGAGCGCTGGAGATCTCAACGGTGCCCGTGTTACTCGTCCTGATTATGACGAAACGCCCGTCCGCGACGTCGGTGTTTTTCTGGTGCCGTCTTCGGCATCTTCGGCGCTACACAGCCGCCGAGCGCCCCGGGAGCCGCTTCGCCGCCGGATCCAGGAGATCGCTGCGGCGCAGGTCAGCTTCGTTCGTCTTCGCAAATCCGCGAGCGACTGTCGGACACGATCCTCTTTATCGGCGTCATTGGAGATCCAACAGTCTGACCCCTTCCCAGCCAGGTCAAAGCTTTCGTGGCCACGGGACCCCCTCCCAGGGTATAGGTCGAGTGCCACCTCCGAGATGCGCCGCGACGCCTGCTCAGTTCCGACGACTCCCTGATTCCCCTCGGTCGGCGATCGCCCTAGAATGGGCATGCTTCCCCTCAGGTCAGGGTGGGTCCCTGCTGGCGCTCGAACGAGGCAACGGCGACCTTATGCCGGCAGGATCGTCTGAGCTGCGGGCCTGAAATCGCGCGAAGACCCATGGAGGCGATAACGCCAGACCGGGACGGAATACGGGTGCGGAGCGGCGCGGAGCCCGCCGGCAGGGTGAGTCGGCGCGTTCGCGGCGGACCAGGATGGATCGTGGCGGCCGCCTTCATCGGGCCGGGCACGGTCACCGTGGCCACGCTGGCCGGGGCGGGCTTCGGCCTCGTCCTCCTCTGGGCTCTTCTCTTCTCCACACTGGCCACGATCGTCCTCCAGGAGATGTCGGCCAGGCTCGGGGTGGTGACGGGACTCGGTCTGGGCGAGGCTGTACGGCGCCGGTTCGCGAAGCCAGTGCTCCGGGCCGCCTCGATCCTTCTCATCATCGCCGCCATCGTTCTGGGGAACGCGGCCTTCGAGATGGGCAACCTTCTCGGGGCCGCCCTGGGAATCGAAGCTGCTCTGACAGGTCAGACGCGGGTATGGGCCCTGGCAATGGCCGGCGTGGCAGCCGTCCTCCTCTGGACCGGGAGCTACCGGCTCCTCGAGCGCGTCCTCATGTCCATGGTGGGGGTCATGGCCATCGTCTTCGTGGTCACCGCGGCGGTCGTCTTCCCGGCTCCGGGTGAGCTCCTCCGGGGGCTCCTGGTGCCCACCCTTCCCGACGGTGCGCTCCTCTTCACCGTCGCCCTCATCGGGACGACGGTCGTGCCTTACAACCTCTTTCTTCACTCCTCCACAGTCCGCGAACGATTCCGAGGAGCAGAGGAACTCGGGGCGGCCCGCCGGGACCTGGTCCTGTCCATCCTGGTGGGGGGTGGCGTAAGCATGGCGATCCTGATCACCTCAGCAGGGACCATCCACCAGGCGGGAATCGATGTGACCGGAGCGCCCGATATGGCACGGCAGCTCGAACCTGTACTCGGTGCCTGGGCCACGGGCTTCTTCGCCGTAGGGTTGTTTGCGGCCGGGATGACCTCGTCGATCACCGCCCCCTTGGCCGCCGCCTATGCCACAGCCGGTGCGCTGGGATGGCAGCCGGACCTGAGGTCGCGTAGCTTCCGTACGGTCTGGGGACTCGTCCTCGGGACGGGAGCCCTAGCCGCCACCACGGGGGTGCAACCGGTCGAGGCGATCCTCTTCGCCCAGGCGGCGAACGGCGTACTCCTTCCCGCCGTCGCCCTCTTCCTCCTCCTGGCGGTGAACGACAGCCGCTGGATGGGAGACCATCGGAACACGTGGCGAGCGAACCTGGCCGGAGGCGCGATATTCCTGGTAACGTTGGTGCTTGGTGGGCGCGCCGTGCTGATCGGCCTCGGGGTGTTGTGAGCAAGGGTTCTGCGCCCTCCTTTGCAACCGCTTTCGGTCCGATGATCCTCTGTTCGGCCTTGCTCGCGGGGTGCGTGCGCGACCCTCCGCCCGACCTCGCTTCGCCCGGGATCTCCCTCGAGCTCGCCCGTCACCGGGCCGCGACGGTCGCGGATCTCCGCTACGAGATCGACCTCTCCGTACCCGAAGAGCGCCTGGAGCCGCTCATTGGGACCGTGACCCTCCGCTTCCGGTGGAACGATCCCGCCCGGCTGCCCTTCGTCGTCGACATGCAGGAACCTCAGGATCGGATCGACGAGGTCGAGGTAAACGGGGAGCTGGTTCCCGATCTGGAGTACCGCAACAACCATGTGGTCATCTCCGCCGACCTCCTTCGCACGGACGACGAGAACGAGGTCGTCATCCGGATGCGGGCGGGAGATGGCCCGCTCAACCGCCAGGAAAGCTTCCTCTACACGCTCTTCGTGCCCGACCGCGCCCACCACGCGCTTCCGGTCCTCGACCAGCCGGACCTGAAGGCCCGGGTCTCCCTCTCCCTCGAGATTCCCGCGGGTTGGGAAGCCGTCGCCAACGGGCGGCGCGTCGCCGATGAGGAGCTCGGGCAGGGCCGTCGCCGCCTCGTCTTCGCCGAAACGCAGCCGATCTCCACCTACCTCATCGCGTTCGCGGTGGGGGCGTGGCAGCGAATCGAGGGAGAGGTGGCCGGACGCTCCATCACGCTGTACCACCGGGAGACGGATGCCGACCGGGTCGCGGCCAACGTGGACCGGATCTTCGAGCTTCACGGCACGGCGCTCGAGTGGCTCGAGACGTATACCGACATTCCCTATCCGTTCGACGACTTCGAGATCGTCGCCGTCCCGTCGTTTCAGTACAGTGGGATGGAACACCCAGGGGCGATCTACTACCGCGCCGCTTCCCTCTTCCTCGAGCCCTCGGCCACGCAGGCGCAGCTCCTCGGGCGCGCGTCGGTCATTGCGCACGAGACTACCCACATGTGGTTCGGCGACCTCGTCACGATGCGGTGGTTCGACGACGTGTGGACGAAAGAAGTCTTCGCAAACTTCTACGCCGCCAAGATCGTGAACCCCGCGTTTCCGGACCTCGAACACGACCTCCGCTTCTTCCTCGCGCACCACCCTGCCGCGTACGGGGTGGACCGGAGCCGCGGCGCGAACCCAATCCGCCAGCCGCTGGACAACCTCGCGGAAGCCGGAAGCCTCTACGGCCCGATCATCTATCAAAAGGCGCCGATCGTTATGCGCCAGCTCGAGCGGCTTCTCGGAGAGGGTCGCTTCCAGGAGGGGATGCGGCGCTACCTGGAGCGGTTCGCCTTCGCGAACGCGAGCTGGCCCGAGCTGATCGAGATCCTGGATCCGCTCGCCGAGATCGACCTGGCCGCGTGGTCGCGAGTCTGGGTGGAGCTGCCGGGACGTCCAGTCGTTGATGTGGTTCGGGAAGCGGGTGATGAAGATCTCCGCTGGCGCCTCGAGCTGCGCGATCCGCAGGGGGTGCCGGCTGGGACGACGGCGGGGGAGGCGAGGGTCTGGGCTCAGACCCTCGATCCGGTCGTCGGCCTTGGAGGCGAGGTCCTGCCCTTGGCGGAAGTCGACCTCGGGCCATCGCGAGTCCATCTCGCTCCTGCGCTCGCCCGGGAAGGCCCGAGCGAGTGGCTCCTCCCGGACGGCGGGGGCTATGGGTACGCGCTCTTCCGGCTGGATCCGGAGAGCCGCGAAGCGCTCCTGGAATGGATCCCCCATCTCGAAGCGCCGCTCCACCGCGCTTCCGCCATCTTCATTCTCTGGGACGCCATCCTCGAGGGAGAGCTTCCGCCGGCGAGGCTCCTCGACCGGCTGTTGGAGCGGATCGCGGGTGAGACCGAGGAACAGCTCCTCTCCCACCTCCTCGGGATCCTCGATACGACGTACTGGCTGTTCCTCAGCCCCGACGATCGGCAAGCTTGGGCCCCGAGGGTCGAGGAGGCCCTTGTCGAACGGCTGCGTGGTGCGGAGAGGGCGACGGTCAAGGCGACGGTCTTCCGGGCGCTCCGGAACGTTGCGCTGACACCGGAGGCCGTCGGAATCGTCCGTGGCGTGTGGGCTGGAGAGCGCGCTTTTCCAAACCTCACCCTCGGCGAAGACGATCGCACTTCGACGGCCTTTGCCCTCGCGCTCCGCGAGGTGGACGGATGGGAGGACGTTCTGGAGGGCGAGGAAGCCTTGATCGAGGATCCGGATCGCCTCGAGCGCTTCCGGTTCCTGCGACCCTCGGTCGACGCGGACCCGGATGTACGGGAGCGATTCTTCGAGTCGCTCCGGGAGCGGGAGAACCGGAGCCGCGAACCGTGGGTGCGCACGGGGCTCGCGCACCTGAACCATCCCCTCCGGGCCGACCATGGCCTCCGCTTTCTCCGCCCCGCCCTGGAACTGCTCGAGGAGATTCAGCGGACCGGCGACATCTTCTTTCCCCAGGACTGGATCGGGGCCACGCTCGCCGGCCACGCTTCGCCGGAGGCCGTCGCGGTCGTGGAGGTCTTCCTCGCCGCGCGACCCGACTACCCCCCGCGGCTGCGTCAGAAGATCCTACAGGCAGTCGACGTTACGGAGCGCGCTGCACGGGTTCAGGGCGGGGGTCCGTGACCTGACCGAGACCAGTTCCTTCGAGCCGCGCGTCGCTCCCCATGACCCAACTAGCGTCAAACCGGGAGGCGACTTACCTATGGAGTCGGGAGCCGACCAGGCTTCGAGTCGGCGCAAGAATCGGACGGCAAGCGAATAGCCAGGCAGACGTAGCGATGCGATGACCTACCCGTGGACCGAACTGCGTGCGTTCTTCGACGAGTTGGTCGAGTTGGACATCCCCGCCCGGGCCATGCGGTTGCGCGAGATCGGGGGTCGTGACGTTGCATTGCGGGTACGGCTGGAGGAGATGCTTGCCGCCGACGCCGGA
>WHSP01000007.1 GCA_009380025.1 Gemmatimonas sp.
ATACTCGGACCAGTTCCGGTAGCGCGTGCGGGAGATGGTGCCATCCCCGTCGCGATCCACGTTGACCGATTCGATCACCCCCCGCCCTGCCGCTCGTTCCAGCCTGGTCAGCGCAAACGAGTCCGCAGCGGGGTCGCGGGTGAATGTGTAGGCGAAGATCTCACCGTTCGGCGTGCGGTAGCGAAGGTCGGCACTCATATCGGTCGTCGTTGCGCTCTCGAGCCGAGCGTCGGCCGGAGGCCTCAGCACCCCCACTGCCGACCACAAGAGGGAGGGCGACGGAAGAACGGCCGTGTCCGCGGCACCGGGCGGCAGGCGGTACTCCTCATCAACGAGGGCGGCCATCAAATACGTCTCACCTCGGGGGCCGAACAGGTCCAACCTGGCGCGCTCTGGCGCCTCGAACCGCACGACCCCGCGTCCGTTCACTCGCGACCCACCTTCATTGAGCGTCCAGCCGAAGTTGACCTGCAGTGGGGAGGCCGGAGTCGTTGTCGAGGCGATCTCGGTCTCGAGAGCCGCGGGGTCTGCGGCGACCTCCCCGACCGGACCGCCCAGCCGGCTCGCTGCGCACCCGGAAACGGCGCTGCTGGCACCCAGGATCCCGAGGAGGATCGGAAAACGCAATGCAATCATCCTCTCAACATCCTTCTTCGCTCGGAGCAATCTCCCTTATAGAGAGGATACGTTGCCCAGGCAACAATCGCTCGAGGGCCTCCTGCCCTGCCACGACCTCGGCAAAGACGGTGAATTCACCGTCGAGGCCCGGCTGGGGCGAATGGGCGACGAAGAATTGACTTCCAGCCGAATCGCGGCCAGAGAGCGCCATCCCGACGCTGCCTCGATCGAATCGGATACGGTTCGGCTCGTCGCGAATCGTATACCCCGGTCCACCCGTGGTGTCCCCGTTGGGGTCACCGCCCTGGATCATGAATGCGGGGACGAGTCTCGCCCACTCCTGACCGTCGAAGAATCGTGCGGCGATAAGCGCCAGGAAGTTCGCTGCGGTCAGCGGCGCCTGATCGCCCCGCAGGACGATATCGATCGGCCCCTCTTCGGTATCGATCCGGATCTGCGGAAGCGCATTCGTCTCCGGGTGCGGAGCGATCCAGCGAGTCACGAGAGCCTCGTAGTCGGCGGTGGGCTCATCGGGGACGACGGGGGGCGCATCGCCCCAGGCGCGTGTCGCGGGGTCGCCAAACCGGGCTATCGCGCGTTGGTGAACCTCGGATGCCGGAGGGTTTGGAAAGCGTGCGAAGAACGCCCGCTCGGGGGCCATACCGATCAGGCCGAGATCGGCGATGGCCTCGACGGCAGCGACCCCGACGTCCGGCTCGTCGTCGTTGCGGGCGACGTCGAACGCATCGAGCAGGAGCGGGAAGGTCGCAGCGTCCTGGAGCCAGGCGAAGCCTTGGAGGACCCCGACGCGAACGCCAACGAAGGGCGAGCCAAGCAGCTCGAGAAGGAGCGGTCTGACCCGGCCGATCTCCGACGGTCCCAGGGAGATGATGATGGCCTGGACCGCGTCGGCGGCGACGCGCTGGTCGGCGTCGTGGGCGAGGATCTCGAGCTCCGGAATCGCCGCCTGCCGAAACCGGGCGAAGCCGTCGACAACGGCGGAGCGGACGCGCCAGGAAGAGTCGTCGACGAGGCTGCGAAGGAGCTCTCGGGAACCCTCGCGATCCAATTCCAGTGAGGCTCGAATGGCGGTGGCGCGCTCGTAGGCCAGTTGGGTGGGATCACGAGCGAGACCGTGCAGATCGGGTAAGGCGGCGAGTGCCACCTCCCCCATCCGCCCGAGGGCCTCGGAAGCAACCACTGCATCGTGAGGATGCTCACTCGCCAGAAGTCGCCGCAGCGCTTGCACGGCTCTGGCCGAAGAGTAGGTGCCGATCGAACGGGCGGCCTCGATTCGTGGCGCGTACGCATAATCCTCGATGGCCCTCGAGAGCTGATCGATCACGGAATCGAGGGCGAGGTCGGTGCCGCTCAGCGCGGTCGAGGTCAACCCACGGACCGCGCTGGCTCGGACGAGCGGGTCCGGGTCCTCTGCGAGCCCCATCAGAATGCCCACCGCCCCGGGGTCAGTGGCTTGTGCGAGGGCGTAGGCCGCTTGCCGACGGGTTTCCACGTCCTGGCTGAGGGTCCACCGCGCGATTGCCTCGACGGGAATGTCGCCGGCGCCGGCCGCCGCGACTAGAGCGGATGCTGCCACAGTCTGGACCTCGTCCGACTGGGGATCGGCACTGGTCAAGAAGTGGCCAAGAGCGTCGTCGGCTTCGGGCGAGGAGATTCGGCCCAGGGCGGTTGCGGCCTCGGCGGCCACCGTCGGGCGAGCCGAGAGGATGTCGGGATTCAGCCGTTCGACGAGAGCGGTCGCGGAAGCGCTATCGGCGAGAAGGCCGAGCGCAAAAGCGGCCGAGGCGGCCACGGAGGTGTCAGGATCCTGGAGAAGGAGCCGCGCCGTCTCGAGACCCGCCGGATCGCGAATTCGGCCGATGGCGAGGGCAGCGCGGGCTCGGAGCTCGGGGCGGTCGGCGGTCGCGGCCCTTTCGACGGTCGCGGCATCGTAGCCACGGGAATCCTCCAATCGAAGCAGCGACGCGGCCAAACTCACGTCGGCGACTGCGAGCGGCTCGGGGTTCGACTCGACCGGGGCCGGCGTCGCCACAAGCGCGCACCCCGTCGACGCGAGCGCGATGATGAATACGAGGCATCGGCCCGCAAGCATCGAATCAGCCATTCTCGAGGGCGTGGATCAGTTCCGGTGGTAGCTTGCGCGGCCGGGTATCGTGGCCGAGAGCGATGAGCCGCGTCTGCGCCGTAACCAGGCGCTCCGGGGCTGCGTTGCCGGGGTCCTCCAAACGCAGGATCTCGTAAGCGAACGTCACGGTTCGGGAGCGGATTTCTTCGATCCAGCTCTCTGCACGAATCGGATCATCGTACCGGGCCGGAGAGTGGAATCGCATGGAGACATCGGCGACGGCGAGAAGCACTCCATCCCTCTCGAGCTCGGCGTAGGAGGGCCCGCGTTGGCGGATCAGCTCGGTGCGGGCCATTTCACACCAGACGAGATAGTTTGCGTGATACACCACGCCCATCTGGTCGGTCTCGGCGTAGCGGACCCGAAACTCGATCGCGGTCCTGGGCGGCGTGCTCATTGTGGGCGTGTGCCTTTCGATGAACGGCTCTCGATACGAGGTGTCCAGAGGCGGCACCTCTATTGTCGGGGTTCTCCGGGCCGGATAGTTTGCCGCCGCCATGAGCGAATCGCCAGTCTACGTGATATCGGACATCCATCTGGGGGCCGTTCCGGAGTCCACCGAGATCGCGTTCCGACGCTTTCTCGACGTAGTGCGCCACGAGGCGTCCGAACTCCTCATCAACGGCGACCTCTTCGACTTCTGGTTCGAATACCGAACCGTCGTCCCTGCGCGCCACTACCGCGTCCTGGCGGGTCTCGCCGAAGTCGCAGACGCCGGCGTCCGAATCCGATTCCTCGGTGGAAATCATGACGCCTGGGGGGGTCGCTTTCTGCGGGACGAGGTCGGGATCGAGATCCTTCCCGATCATGCCGTGATCGACCTGGCCGGTATGACGGCGCTGGTCGTCCATGGTGATGGAGTGGGGAGCGGCGATCTGGGGTACCGGGCGTTGAAGAGGTTTATCCGGAATCCCATGGTCGTTCGGATCTTTCGGTTCGTCCACCCCGACTGGGGCGATCGCCTGGCGCGGTTCGTCTCCACGACCGAAGACAAGGCGGGCAACGCGGGTGGCACGAATCCTGTCCGAGCGGAGCAACTCCGGCAGTGGGCGCGGGCTGAAATCGAGGGCCGATCCGAGCTCGATCTGGTGCTCGCGGGCCACACGCACACGCCCGTAGTCGAAGAGGTGCGACCCGGACGCTACTACGTGAACACCGGCGACTGGATCAACCACTTCACGTACCTGGTCCTCGCACGCGGTTGCCCACCAGAACTGCGCGTCTGGGAGACCAAGGAGGGGCGTGGAGGTGGTCAGATCGAAACGTGAGCCGTGTCGACGGGTCCGCCCCACAGCCGATCGACGATCGGCGCGACAGTGGTTGGGTCGCCGGTCGTGAGGGCGCGGAAATCGCCAGAACCGGACTGCCTGAGGAGCCCGTTCGCGGCGAGGACGCGCTCCACCTGGCGGGCGACGGCGGCTCCGCTATCGAGGATCTCGACGGACTCGCCGAGCACGTCGGTCAGGTGTTCGCGCAGGAACGGATAGTGGGTGCACCCGAGCACTACGCGATCGACGTCGGCCTCAACGACAGAGGCCAGGACGTCCCGAACGACCTTCGCGGCCCGCTCGCCGGTGACTTCTCCCGATTCAACCAACTCAACGAACCCGGGACAAGCGACTTTGACCACGTCGATCCCCGGTCCATGGTTGTCGACCAACCGATGGAAGCGCTCTGTCTGAAGGGTTGCCGGCGTGGCGAGCACCGCGATACGGCGCTTCCGCGAGGTTGCCGCAGCGGGCTTTACGGCGGGCTCGAGGCCGACGATCGGGATGGCGAAAGTCTCACGCAGCGCCTCGATCGCCGCCCCCGACGCCGTGTTGCATGCCGCGACGACGAGCTTCGCGCCCGCCTCCACCAGCTCGCGGGTCATCGCGATCGACCGTTCGCGGATCTCCTCGAGCGAGCGTCCGCCGTAGGGGACGTAGGCGGAATCAGCGATGTAGAGAAGATCCTCCCGAGGCAGGCGAAGTCTGACCTCCCTGGCGACGCTGAGCCCGCCCAGCCCGGAGTCGAAGATCCCGAGGGGGTGCGCGCTCATCGAGGGCCCCCGAGAGGAATATTCACCTGAAGCTGGAGGCTGCCGTCGGGACCGCGCTGTACGCCAATCCGCTCGTCGAAGTCTGACAGGTATGCGGCGACATAGGCGTCGGCGCCGGAGAAGAACATGAGGAAGACGGTCAGCGCCGCCCAGTCTTCGAACTGTCGAGCGCGGGCCTGAACGAACTCGGTGTCGTCCTCTCCCTCGATCGCTCCCGGTTCGCGAAGCCGATCTTGCTCGGCGCGTGCGTCCTCGAGCTCTCTACGCGCCACCCAGGTCATCCAGAGGCTGCTGCTCGTAAGGGTGAAGTAGACGGCCCCACGGCCGTAGGCGCCGACATGTGCCTGACCCCAGCCGGGAAGCACCAGGGATCGCAGAAAGGCCCCCCGTGGCGAGACCGGCGGGCCCTCGAATTCCGGTGATTCCGGTTGGTCGACCGGTTCCTGTTGACCGTTGAGCGCCGGGGTGGACAGCAGCAACGCGCACGCCCCGACGACGATCGCCGTTCGCACTCGATCCAAGACTTCAAACCCCCAGGGGAAATTCCAGCGTAGGGAAACGCAAGGTTCCCGCCGCGCCGAGAGCAAGGTATTCCCAGCTCTTCCGTTTCGCAAAATGGGCCGATCGCATCGCTGCCCCCGCCCACGTTACGTTTCTTGCTTCGAACCACCGTCTACCCCTGACGGCAATCCCGCGATCCGACTCCCGACGTGATTCCACTCAGCGACGAAAACCCGACCGAGATCACACCGCTTGCGACCGTTGTGATCCTGCTGGCGAACGTGCTGGCTTGGATCCTGGTTGAAGGGTCCGGAGAGCAGGCGGCCCTCGTCGCGTCCATCACGGAGTTCGGAGTCGTGCCCTGTCAGATCACGGGCGAATGTGCGGGTGCCGGGCTGACGTGGGGGACGGTGTTCACATCGATGTTCCTGCACGGGAGCTGGGGCCACCTGATCGGCAACATGGTCTTCCTGTGGGTATTCGGAAACAACATCGAGGACTCGATGGGCCACGTCCGCTTCGTCGTGTTCTACCTGCTCTGCGGGATCGTCGCGGCTCTGGTCCATGTCTATCTCGCTCCGCAGAGTGCGATACCGACGGTGGGCGCAAGCGGAGCGATCAGTGGCATCATGGGTGCCTACATCCTCCTCTATCCGAGAGTTCGGGTGCTCACCTGGATTCCGCCCTTCTTCTTCGTCCAGGTGCCGGCGCTTCTCCTGCTCGGATATTGGTTCTTGGTCCAGGTGGCGACGGGTGTGCTGACCTACGGTCCGGAAATGGGAGACCAGGGTGGCGTAGCCGTCTGGGCGCACGTAGGCGGGTTCGCGGCCGGCCTCGTGCTGATCAAGCTATTCGAGAAGCGGGCGCTCACGTTCGCCAAAAGCCACAAGATCAAACTGCCGCCAGAGGAGGCGCATCGACTGGAATGGTAGGCTCATCGATAAATGTGCAGGCAGAGTCCGCCCGTGGCTGACGACGCGGAGATTCTGGAGAGGGTTCGAGAGCTTCCGAAAGCTGAACTTCACGTTCACCTCGATGGCTCTCTCCGTCCGGCCACGCTCCTGGAGCTCACTCGAGAGGCCGGAGGCATACCTCCCCGAGACGATCCGAAGGACCTCCGACAATACATGAAGGCGCCGCCGGCCGGTGACCTCATCGAGTACCTGGAGCGGTTCGAGATCACCCTCGCCGCGATGCAAACTGGCGAGGCGCTCGACCGCATCGCGTATGAGCTCGTCGAGGATCTCGCCGGCGAGAACGTCCGCTATGCCGAGGTCCGCTACTCTCCGATCCTCCATACGCGCCTCGGACAATCCGCACGGGCCTCGCTCGACGCCGTACTCTGTGGCATTCAGCGGGGAACTCGCGAGTTCGGCATGCGGGCGAAGGTGATCCTTTGCGCTCTTCGCCATCTGTCGCCCGACGTCTCGGTCGAGGTCGCTCGCCTGGCGGCGGCGTACCGCGATCGTGGGGTCGTAGGGTTCGATCTCGCCGGACCGGAGCGAGGGCACCCCGTCGAACAGCACCGAAGCGCGTTCGCACTTGCACACGAGGCGAATCTGGGAGTCACGATCCACGCAGGGGAAGCTGAGGGGGTGGAATCGATCGGGCACGCGATCCACATTTGCGGCGCTCACAGGATCGGCCATGGTACCCGTCTTTTCGAAGATCAGGAGCTCCTCGAGTACGTAAGGGACTTCCGCGTGCCTCTCGAAGTCTGTCTCCTCTCAAATGTTCAGACGGGTGCCGTCCGAGATCTCGGCAGACACCCGCTGAGGCAGTATTTCGACTCGGGTCTGGTGCTCAGTCTGAACACCGACAACCGTCTGATCAGCGGAACGACACTCAGCGAGGAGTACCGGCGGGCGCATTCGCATCTCGCCCTCACCTGGGCCGATCTATCGCGAATTGCGCTGATGTCCTTCGAGAGTGCGTTCTTGGCCTGGCCAGAGAAAGAAGAGTTGCTCGAGAGCGTGAGGATGGAGATCGAGGAGTTGCGCGGGTGGACGTGATTAGCCCGTGACGTACCGCAATACGTCGAAGCGTGTGATGATCCCCGTGATTTTACCGTCCCTGCGAACGAGGACCGCGGGATTCTGGCGGGTAAGCAGACCGGTGATGGCCGGTAGGTCGGCATGAGCGTCAACGACCGGCAGGGGAGCATCCATCAGGTCCTGGACGGACTGTTCGAGAACGGTCGGGTTCTCGAGGACCCTCGCCATCAGCGTGGACTCGGCGACATGACCGATGCAGTCGCCCTCGTTGATGACCGGAAGCTGGGAGATGTTGTGCTCGGTGATAAACCGCAGGGCTGCCCGAACCGAGGTCGAGGGCTCTACTGAAACCACCGACCCGGGAGCCCCGTCCGTCTTCACTGACACCATGGATTCGGCGGTGACGCGGGCAGGCTCGATGAGTCGGTTCTCGCGCATCCACTCGTCGTTGTAGAGCTTCGATAGATATCGCTCGCCGGTGTCACAGAGGATGCAGACGACGCAGGCGGCCGGGTCGTCGATCTCGCGCGCGATCTGCAGCCCGACGTGGACGATGAGCCCGCTCGACCCGCCCACGAAAAGCCCCTCCTCCCGGGTCAGGCGTCGGGCCATGGCGAAGGAGGATCGATCGTCGACCGATCGCCATTCGTCTACGACGCCGAGGTCGAGCGTACCCGGCACTTTGTCTTGACCGATTCCCTCGACCTTGTAAGGCGCGGAGTCGTTGATCGTCCCCGTTTCCGCGAACTCCTTGAGGATCGACCCAACCGGATCACCGCCGACGATGCGGACGGAAGGATCTCGCTCCTTGAGATACCGGCCAACCCCGCTAATCGTCCCGCCGGTTCCGGCTGCGGCGACGAAGTGCGTGATTCGGCCTTCGGTCTGTTCCCACAGCTCTGGACCGGTGGTTCGATAGTGCGCCTCCGGGTTCGCCTGGTTGTAGAACTGATTCGCGAGAATCGCATTCGGTATCTCTTTGGCGATCCGCTTGGCCGTTTCGACGTAGTTGTCGGGATGGTCCGGGGGGACTGCGGCGGGCGTGACGATTACCTCAGCGCCAAACGCTTTCAGGAGCCGGACCTTCTCCTGGCTCATCTTGTCCGAGATCGTGAAGATGCAGCGGTAGCCCTTCTCGGTTGCGGCGATGGCCAGACCGATACCGGTGTTCCCGCTCGTCCCCTCGACGACGGTGCCGCCAGGCCGAAGGCTGCCCTGACGCTCGGCCGCTTCGATGATCGCGGGTCCGATCCGGTCCTTCACCGATCCCCCCGGGTTCATGAACTCCGCCTTGCCGTAGACGGGGGTCGATATGCCCTCGGTGATCCGTCGGAATTGGATGAGGGGGGTCCAGCCGATCACCTCGAGCACACCCTGGTAGGGGCGTTCGTGGCGTGGCATCACGGTTCTCCGCCGCTCGTCTCGGAGGCGGCTGAATCCTCCGCGGGCAAATGGAACTGGATAGGGAGCAGGACTCGCACCGCGACGCTGTCGCTCCCTCGTCGTGCGGGCACGAAGCGAAGATCGTTGGCGCCGGCAATGGCGGCCGAGTCAAACTGCTCGTAGCCGCTGGTCTCGCCCACCCGCGCCGAGTCAACCGTACCGGCTGCCGAGACATGGATCTCCAGCACGGTTTCGCCCTCGACACCGGCATCCCACAGATCCTCTGGGTAGTGGAAGGCGGACTCGTTGAGCTGAACGGGAGGGACCTCGGGCTCCGGTTCCGTGCAAGCCGTAGCGCTGAGCACCAGGGAGATGAGTGCGATCGATCGTCGTTGGATCATCGGCGGCGTTCAGTGTCGCTCACGAGCGTGCTTGCGCGACGAGCTCGGCGAGCAGATTCAGAGCCTCGATCGGCGTCATCTGTTCTACATCAATTTTGCTGATCCGAGCCAGCACCGGGTGTGTGGCAGGAAATAGACCGAGTTGATTCGGATCGGGGGGCGCGGGTTCCCGCCGTGCGCCTTTGCCCGACCGGCGACTGCCGTCACGCTCCAGCTCCAGCAGCAGCTCGCGCGCGCGGTTCGTCACCTCTGTCGGAAGCCCGGCAAGCCGGGCAACCTCGACGCCGTACGAGCGATCGGCCCCGCCCTTCACCAGGGACCGGACGAAGACGATCGACTCTCCTTCCTCCTTGACCGCGACACTGAAATTGGCCAGCGCATCTAGCCGTTCCGAGAGTTCCGTGAGCTCGTGGTAATGAGTTGCGAAGATCGTCTTTGCTCGAATCCGATCGTGGAGGTACTCGGTGACGGCGGTGGCGACGCTCAGGCCATCCCAGGTGGAGGTTCCCCGGCCGATCTCGTCCAGCAGCACGAGGGAGCGTTCGGTGGCCCCATTCAGGATGGCAGCCGTCTCCGTCATCTCCACCATGAACGTGGAGCGTCCGCGGACGAGGTTGTCCGAAGCACCGACCCGGGTAAAGATCCGGTCGGCAACGCCGATGCGTGCGCTTCGCGCCGGCACGAAGCTCCCTACCTGGGCGAGGACGGAGATCAGCCCGACCTGACGGAGGATGGTCGATTTCCCGGCCATGTTCGGACCGGTGAGGATGATGATTCGGCCGGCCTCGTCGAGACAGAGATCGTTGGGGATGAACTCTTCTCGCGGCATCATCGTCTCGACTACGGGATGCCGACCGCCCCGGATCTCGATGCCGTACCCCTCGTCGACCTCCGGGCAGGTGTAGTCCGCGTGTACGGCGACCTCGGCGAGGGCTGCGAAGACGTCGAGCATGGCAAGGGATTCGGCGAGGGACTGGAGTCGTTCGATGAACGTCGCCACCTGCCGACGCACGTCCTCGAAGAGCTTCCCCTCGAGCGCGAGTAGGCGATCCTCCGCGCCGAGTATCTTCTCCTCCCACTCCTTGAGCTCTGGCGTGATATAGCGTTCGGCATTCGCCAGCGTCTGCCGCCGCTGGAAGTCGTCCGGCACTCGATCGAGATTGGCGCGCGTCACCTCCAGATAATATCCGAAGACCTTGTTGAAACCGACTTTCAGGGACGAGATGCCGGTTCGCTGTCGCTCCCGCGTCTGAAGCTTCGCGATCCACTCGATGGCTCCGTCGCGGATGGAGCGGATCTCGTCCAATCGCGCGTCGAAGCCGGCGTTGATTACCCCTCCGTCGGAGACGGTGGGAGGAGCGTCGTCGGCGATCGCCGATGAGATCAGGCCCGTGAGCTCGGTCAGAGGGTCGAGGCCCTCACGGATCTCGCCAAGGAGGGGCGAGGTCGAGCCGAGCGGGAGCTCCGCGATCCCGGGCACGGGTTCGAGCGAAGCGCGAATGGCGAGCAGATCCCGCGGCGTGGAGCGCCCCGCGGCGACCTTGACCGCGAGACGCTCCAGGTCGCGCACGCCCTTCAGGCGAAGCCGCACAGCCTTTCGCAAGTCGACTTCCTCGACCAGCTCGCGAACGGCGGACTGCCGGGCGACGATCGGTTCCAGACGAATTAGCGGCGCCAGGAGCCAGCGACGCAGCAGTCGCCCGCCCATCGGCGTGAGCGCCGCGTCCAGGATATCCAGGAGTGTTCTTCCCTCCGGGCCCCCGGAGAGGGGCTCGACCAGTTCGAGGTTGCGTCGCGTCATCTCATCGAGCGGCATCTCTTCGCCAATCGCGACGGCGCGAGGAGGGCGGAGTGCCGCGCAGACGTGAGGTTGTGTCTCCGCCAGATAGGAAACGAGAGCACCGGCCGCCCCGAGGAGTGCGCTGTCATCAGGGAGTCCGAAGCCGTCCAGGTTATGAACGCCGTAGTGCCGGCGTAACTCCTCGCGCCCGTGAGATGATTCGAAGCTCCAGTCGCCGAGGTAGGTCAGTGATCCGTGGATCGCGGGCAGATTCTCGAGAACCTCCCACGATCGCGGAAGCAGGACCTCGGCAGGCTCGATCTGACCAAGCCGATCCGCGAGCTCGCTCCAGGGGCCGATCTCGACGCGAACCTCCCCCGTCGACAAGTCGGCCACGGCGATGCCCACGCGGCCACCTCGGACCGGATCGCCGGCGACCGCGGCGAGGTAGTTGTTCCGGCGGGCGTCGAGCAGGGCGTCGCTCAGCGCGGTCCCGGGCGAGATCGTCTCCACGACTTCACGGCGGACGATACCCTTTGCCTCGGCGGGATTTTCGACCTGCTCGCAGATCGAAACCCGCCGGCCGAGGCGGACGAGGCGCTCGAGGTATCCGTCGAGGGCGTGAACCGGGATTCCCGCGAGGGGCGCCCGGGAGCTTCCGTTGTTCCGAGAGGTCAGGGCTATGTCGAGCAGCTTTGCTCCTTCTTCGGCGTCCTGAAAGAAGAGTTCATAGAAATCGCCGACCCTGAAAAAGAGCAGCGAATCGGGATGGCGCGACTTGATCTCACGCCACTGCTGCATCAGGGGGGTATCGGAGAAGGTCGACATCGAGGGAGACGGACCGGCTTTCAGCGATGGGGCAATCACCGCGATGAAGCCCCGCGAGCGTCGAAGATAGAAAGTCGGCTCGGTGCCCGGCAACCGGGATTCAGTCAGCCCCGGCGGTCTGGAGGGGACGGGTTGGTCGAGCGCCCGCGGCGATCCGCAGGAGCAGTTCCTCCATTGCTTGCCGATCGGAAAGGGGTGCGCTCTTCAACAGGCGGTCGGTGCGGAGCAGCTCTTCGAGGACGTTATCGATCTGGCCGGTGGTCCACTGCCTTGCCTGAGGGTGCAGACGGTGGACCAGCCACCGCTGGTGGGGCCCCAGGTGGCGCTCGAGAGCATCCCTTCCGCCGTCGGTGAGCAATCCGAGCTTGAGGAAGTGTGCACCCAGGCCGATCAAGAGCCCCACCCCGTTCTCTCCGGCATCCAGCAGGTCGGGGAGCTGAGAGAGTGCCTCGACGAACCGGCGGTCGCCGACGGAATCGAACCACGCCCAACGATCGACGCGAGGAACATACCCGCCGACAGCACGGACGTCCTCCACCGTGATTCGGCCTCGCCCATCCGCGTAGGCAGCCACCTTATCCAATTCAGTCGCAAGGATGCCGAGCTGCGAACCGATTGCGGTGGCCATGGCTCGGGCCGCCTCGATCTCCACCTCCGCGCCGTGTACTTCCGACCCACGCGTGACCAGCCAGCCGGGCAAGTCCGCGGCGTCGAGGCTCGCGAGCTCGACCGACAAGGTCTCCTCCCTCAGCGTCCGGTAGAACCTGGCCTTGCTTCCGGACGGGATGGTTCCGCTGAGAATCAGGATCGTGCCAGGGCTAGGGTTCTTCAGGAAATCCTCGACCACTCCCCTGCACTTCGGGGTCAATCCCTGTGCGTCACGAACGACCACTAGCCTGTAGGCGGCCACGGTCGGCGGTGTAGCCAACGTGGAGGCGAGCGTCTCGGGATCTGCCGCCGAGCCACGTAGCTGGTCGAAGTTGAAGTCGCGCGTGGATGGATCGAGAACCACGGTGAGGACCTGCTGCAAGCTCTCTTCACGCAGGAACTCTTCCCGTCCGTGCAAGAAGACCGTCGCGGATGGCGGGTTGGCCCGGAGGCGTTCGAGGACCTTCGGAATGCTGAGCTGCGGCATCGATGACCGGGAGGGAGGTGCCGGGGTCCGTTACAGACCCGACTAACGAGGCGAGACCGATGCGGTACGGTAGACCACGTTGGAGCCCAAACGCGTATAGCGGAAGAAGACGGTTGGGGTCAATGGGGTCGAGGGAGAATCGAGGGGCAAGAGGACCGGTCTGGATTCCAGGAGGGGTCCCTCCCGGAAGAGCGTGTGAACGTCAGGTTCCGGGGCGGGCGCTACGGCGGCTACGGGAGCGAGCTCCACGAGCGCAGCCTGGCGACGAAGCGTCGGCACCCAGGCCGCAGCCCCGATCAGCAGCACGAGAAGCAGAACGAACGCAGGTGACATGGCTGAGCGTTCGCTACGGCGCCAGGGGCTGAGCCCATCCTCCAGATGAAAGATCCGGTGCTGAAGACGCGGAAGAAATTCCCAGGAGGGCTCGATCTCCGGGATCGAACGAAGCTCATCTACACCGGCCACCACAACGCGGTCATAACGGGCACACGACGAACACCCGGCAAGGTGCGCCTCCATCTCCGCGCGCCGTACCGGGTCGACCCGTCCGTCTCGATAATCCGAATACTCCCGAACGAAGTCGGAACAATTGAGCATCGTGACGCCCGTTACGAAGATCTGATCCGTGGGGCACAACGTCGTGCCCCGGTTGCGGTGTCTTCTACAGGCGAACGCCGATCAAGGTTCCGTGACCAACGGGCTCAGGCGAGAAGGGGTTCGATCAGTACCGCGAAGCTGTTCCGCGCCCGATTCAGTCGACTCTTCACCGTGCCGAGATTGCATCCGGTGATCTCGGCGATCTCTTCGTACGTCTTCCCTTCCATCTCGCGCAGTACGAATACCGTTCGATGATGCTCCGGCAACTCTCCAACGGCCGTCTCGACCATGCTTCTCAAATGCCGCTTCCGGAAGAGGTCGTCAGGACGGTACGTGTGGTCTTCCCACTCGAGGGGTCGTTCGTCGGAATCCCAGCCGCGAGTGATCGTCTGGAATAGGATCAGAGGATTCCGTGAGCGGTTCCGCAACTCGTTCTTCGCCAGGTTCGAGGCAATCGTGTATACCCAGGTCGAAAACTTCTTCGACTGGTCGAACCGGTGTAGGTGCCGGTAGACGCGAATGAAGGTCTCCTGTACGAGGTCTTCCGAGCGCTCGCGATCCCCGGTCGTCCGATAGACGAAGTTCAGGAGACGCGTATGATAGCGGTCGGCCAGCTCAGTGAAAGCTCGCTTGTTTCCGTCCAGAAAGGCTGCGGCGAGTGCGCTGTCGTCCAGATCCTGAAGCTCGCTATGCCTCTTCTCCGGCTCGGAGCCGAACGTACGGGCGATCGTTGGCTTACCCATGCTCTGCTCCTGGAGAGCGCCTAGAAAGGAAATCATTCGGGCACGGCGGTGCGTGAACGAACGACGATCTGCGTTGGCCGAGAGGGCAGAATCCATTCCCCCTGCGTCCACATTTCTAAGGGATTGTGGACAAGTAAGTTACCAAATATTTGCCGAGAGCGGGAGGGGGGGCGGTGTCCGCACTCGAGGACAGCGAGGGACCACTTCAGGTAACACCCGTCCCGAAGCCGAAAAGGGAGTTATCCTCAGGAGAGAAGAAACTGACGAGCGAAGAGGAGGGTGCAGAGCGTTTTCGCGTCACTGATACGTCCCTCGCGAACCAGGTTCACAGCCTCCGAGAGACGCATCTCTGCAAGCTCCATGAACTCGTCGTCGTCATGGCCGATCTCTCCCTCGGACAGGTCGGTAGCGAGGAAGAGATGGATCCGCTCATCGGTGAAGCCGGGGGTTGTGAGGATGGAGGTGAGGTATCGAAGCTGGCCTGCGCTGTAACCAGTCTCCTCACGCAACTCGCGCCGAGCGCAGACATCCCATGCCTCGCCGACGTGGTCCGGTCTTCCGGCAGGTACCTCGAAAAGATAGCCGCCGGCGGCGTACCTGAACTGCCTTACCAGGACGATCGTCGGGTCGGGATGAGGTGGCGAGTCGAGAAGAGGAAGCACCGCTGCAGCACCGGAATGCCGGATCATTTCCAGCTCCCCGCTGCTTCCATCTGGAAACCGAACCGTGTCGACGCTGAGGTCGACCACGCGACCCCGATGAACAGGCCTCGATGAAATCGGAGTCAGCTCGTCGGCGACCTCGTCGCCCGCGTGACCGGTGCTCATTCGTTCGACTCGGGACGCACCGCTTCGATCGGACCAAGGTTCAGCGATTCGAGCTGGGGTCGTAGCGGGTCGGGGTCGCCAACGATCACGATGGCCAGGCGATCGGGGTGGATATGTTGACGCGCCGCTTGGAGGACCTCGTCGGCGGTCACGGCCAGGACACGCTCGGCGAAGTCGTCGAGATAGCTGTCGGGCAGGTCGTAGATGGCGAGCTCGGCCAGGCGTGAGGCGACGCCGTCGGTCGTCTCGAGTCGCAGAGGGAAGGTCCCCGCGACGTATTGCCGCGCGTCGGCCAGCTCATCGGGACGGATTTCGGCCTCCCGGATCCGGTGCAACTCGTTCAAAGTCTCTTCGATCGCCCGGCCGGTCACCTCGGATTGGACGGCTGCCGAGACGATGAACGGACCGGGCCTTCGACGCATCACAAAGCGCGAGTTCGCCCCGTATGTGAAGCCGTGCTTCTCGCGCAGGTTCAGGTTCAGCCTCGAAGAGAAGGCGCCCCCCAGCACCGTGTTGAGGACGAGGATCGGGAAGTAATCTGGGCTGTTTCGTGGAACTCCGACGTGGCCGATCCTGATCTCGGACTGGACTGCACCCGGGCGCTCGATGATCACGACATGTGTAGTGTCTGATCGAGCCTCGACGACGGTCGGCAGCTTCACCGCCGCGTCGCCGGTCCATTCCCCGAAAGCAACCTCGGTCGTGGTCCTCATTTCATCCGATGTCAAGTTGCCGGCGACGATCAGGCTGGCTCCCATCGGGGTGAAATAATCCGCGTGGAAACTCATCGCCTTTTCGCGGGACAGCTGGGCTACCGAACGCGGCGTGCCGACGAGTGGCCGAGAGAAGGGTGTGTCTTCGGAAAAGACGTACCGCGCCACCATTTCGTTTGCGAGGCCTCGCGGCTCCGCGCGCCGTTGCATGATCGAAGCGAGCTGCTGATGTCGAATGCGCTCCACCTCTCCTTCGGGGAAGGTCGGATCCCCAACGAGCGTGGCGACTACCTGCGCGGCTTCGCCAGCCTTCGCAGAGAGCGCGGTGAAATCGACGCGGGATACCTCCCAGGATGTCCCGACGTGCATCCGGACCCCGAGGGTCTCGAGCCGTTCCGCGATCGCGGCCGCGTCCATGGAGCCTGTGCCGGACTCGAGGAGGGAGCCCACGAGGCTGGCCAGGCCGGCGTCCCTCCCGGCCTCGTGAATCGCGCCGGCAGGCAGCAATAGGCTGTAGGTGACGACGGGCAGGCTTTCGGTTCGCGCGGCGAGGACGGGGAGACCGTTGCTGAGCTGGAAGCGGTCGATCGGCGGAAACCTGAACGGACGCAACGAGCCCGGATCGGGGATTCGGCTCCGATCCAGCCTGTTCTGCTTCAAGCCGCCTCCTTCCTCTCGGACCGAGGAAGATACCGCAACACCACCGAGTTGTCCGAAACGAAGTACTCGGCGGCAAGCTCGGTCGCCAAGGCGGCGTCGACGGCGCGGTACCGATCCAGTTCGGTGTTGATCGTTTCCGGGTCGTCGAAGAGTGTCGTGAACATCGAGATCTGATCGGCCCGTTCACCCACCCGCTGCAAGGAAACGAGGTGTCGAGCGGCGATTCCCGTGATCACTCGCTCGGTCTCCTCCGCCCGACAGCCGGCCGTACGAAGGAGCTCCAACTCGCTCCACAGCTCGGCTTCCAGCTTCTCCAACGGTGTCTCGGGGCTGGCCGTCGCCCAGACCAACGCGATCGAGGCTCCGGTCACGATCGGAAACGCGAACCCGACGACGCTCTGCGCCAGCCGCTTTCGCCTCACGAGGGAATCATAGAGTCTCGAAGACTTCCCGCTGGTCAGCACCTGGGTCACGACATCCGCCTGATAGAAACGGGGATCCCCGTACGGAGGGATCCTGAAAGCGGCGTAGACGCGAGGGAGCCCAACCGCTGCCTCCACCGTCTCCACGACCTGACCCGCGAGCTTCGGCGGGAGCTCGGGACGACCGGGAATCGGCGGGGGTACGGGACCACGGAGGATTCCTGCGAAGTACTTCTCCACCAGCGCGAGAGCCTCCCGCCGATCGAAGTCACCACAGATCGTCAGCACTGCGTTGTTGGGCGCGTAGTACGTCTCGAAGAAGGTGCGCACATCTGCCAACGTAGCCGCATCGAGATCCTCCATGCTGCCGATCACAGAATGGTGGTACGGATGGTCCGGCGGATAGACCATCGCCTGAATTCGTTCGTCCCAGTCACCATACGGCTGATTGTCGACCCGCCACCGCCGCTCGTTCTTCACGACGTCCCGCTGATTGTCCAGCTTTGCCTGGGTCAACGCGGGAATAAAGAACCCCATCCGATCCGACTCCAGCCAGAGGGCGAGCTCGAGGCGGTTGGCCGGGACCGTTTCGAAGTAATTCGTTCGGTCCAGCCAAGTCGACCCATTCATCGATCCGCCGACCCTCTCGATATGCGCGATATGCTGGGTGTCCGGGACATGCTCCGAACCCTGGAACATCATGTGTTCGAACAGGTGAGCAAAGCCGGTACGGCCGGGGCGCTCATTCCGACTGCCGACGTTGTACCAGAGGTTGACGGCAACGACCGGCTGGGAAGGTTCTTCCGACAGAACGACCCGAAGCCCGTTGTCGAGTTCGAAGCGCTCGATGGGAAATTCCATGGAGGAATCAACGATTGGGGTTGGCACCCGAAGAAAAGGAGCGTGACAATGGCGATGGCGCTGGGAATGCGCAATATCTGGCCCACCTCACGTGAGGGGTGAAGGCACGTCAGAGGTAAAGGACGGAGTCGGCTCAACGGGGGATGAACGGGGTCGCGACCAGAGACGGGGCGCGATCGCCGAAAAACAAGCTCGGCAGGATCAGGCTCTCTCGAAGTACGTGCCACCATTCGTCGTGGGAACCAAGACCGATCGGGCTGGAACGGGTGGGTGAGCTGTAGGCGTCCAGGTCGAGGCGGGAAGCAAGGAGCCGCAGGCGGAGCATGTGGAAAGGATCACTGACGAGAATAGCAGAGGACAGGCCATGGCTTTCCATCAGGACCACGACCGCCCTCATGGACTCGCCCGAGCTCAGTCCACCGCGCTCGAGCAGGATGTCCTTGGCCGGTACGCCTTCACCGATCGCGTATCGCCGGCCAACCTCGGCCTCGCTCACCGTATCGCCGACGCCAACGCCTCCGGTGAGGATCATCCGCTCGGAAAAGCCGCGAGTGTGAAGGTCGATCGCGTGATCCAGCCGCGCCTTCAGAACGGGAGAGGGGCGGCCGTCGTACTGTGCGGCGCCCAACACGACGATCGCGTCGGCCGGTCGTGCCTCGTCCTTGCGGCCGAAGAGGAAGATCGAGAGTACGGCGAGACACCACCCGAAGGCGACGAGGAGCAGGAAGGTCGAGAACGCGCGGAAGAAGAACATCTCAGCCTACTGCCAGGCGGTCGCTCAGGACGGCGGGTCCGACTGCGTCGAACAGAAGCTGACGGGAAGCTTCGGGGCCGAGCTCGAAGGCTCCCTCCACTTCGCGCACCAGGCCGGGATCCCGGGCGATTTCCGCTGCTTCGGCGCGACTGAGGGAGAGCCACGCCTCCTCTTCCCACCCTTCTGCCATGAAGGCCAGGGCGAGGACTATCTGAACATCGCCATCGAAGGCGAACTCCTCGGCGAGCGGGAGAAGTTCCTCGGCGGCACTCGATACGTCCGCGTCGCGGATCAGGGCCAGCGCCAGTAGAAAACGGGCGTCGGGATCCTCGGGGGATGCCGCCTCCAGCTCCGCGATCGCCTCCCTGTTCCGCCCTGCTATCACGTACGCGATCCCCAGCTGCTTCCTCACCTCGGGTCCCGGATCCAGGTTTCGCGCTGCCTCCAGCTGCTCGAGACCTTGCTCGACGAGTCCATTCCGAACCAGGAACGCTCCGTAGTGCATCCGCGCCGGCGGGAGGTCCGGGGCCGAGAGGGCGGCCAGACGAAGGGCGCCCTCCGCGGCTGCGTCGGCCGATCTGGCGAGGCCGGCACCGGCCGCCACGAGGAGTTCGGGATCCGTTGGGTTCTGGGCCAGGCAGCGCCTGAAGAAGTCCCCTGCCATTCCGTCGGCGCCGAGTTGACTGGCGAGCACTCCGATCATGCAGAGCAGCGTCGCGTGATCCGGGTGATCGGGCTCGAGGCGAAGCAACAGCTCCAGTGCTTCGGCATCCTCACCGATCTCGCTGAGCCGTGAGGCCTCCAGAAGCTCGTCGTCGATCAGTCCTGATTCGTTCATCCCGAAAGTTCTCGAATTCGAATCGCAACGGAGATGCTCAGTGGAGCAACCCCCGGACCAACCTCAGGACACGCCTCAAGTCGCCATGCCAAAAGAGCTTCGGCGCGGTCCGCCAGCCCTTTCGGAGCGGGATGCCGTCGGTCGCCGCCGACCGTAGCCGGACGAGGCTCTCCGGTTCGCAATCGACTCACGCCAGGTCCCGCCGCGATTCTCTCCGTCGGCCACGGGGCATCGGGTCGTTGGTTGAGAAGATACCCGAGCGGATGAGCGGTGCACAACAAACACTTCGACGAATGGCCCCTCTCCCGGCAGGCCAGTCGGCTTCGGCATAGCCCTTCCCCGGCGGCGAACACCATGGTTGACAGGTGTTGATTCCACGCTCAACCATAAGTGATGAGGCTTTGGATCTTGCCCATGGCCACCGGCTTCGGCGGATCCGTAGCATCCCGCGTTATTGCCTGTCTTGTTGGCGGGGTCCCGGACGGCAGCGGAGTGCATCTGCCGTCTATCGCAACCCAACCCGACACCCCTGACAGGCAACCGGTCCAGAACACTTCGAAAGGCGGCGTTCAAGCCTCAACCTGAGGAGGAGGTGTAGCATGGCCGACTACAAGTTGATCGGACAGAGCATCGCGCCGCAGGATCTCGTGGCCAAGGTCACGGGACGCGCGAAGTACGCTGAGGACTTCCGAGCCGAAGGGATGCTGTTCGCGAAGCTGTTGGCCAGTCCCATGCCCCACGCCCGTGTTCGCGCCATCGATCTCTCCGGCGCACTGGAGGTGGAAGGCGTCGTCGCGGTCCTTACTCCTGAGGATCTGCCGGAACCGGAGCCAGGCGAGGAGCCATTGCTGACGATGGAACCTCGCTACGAGGGTCAGCCGATCCTCGCAGTGGCCGCCGTGGATGAGCTCACCGCCGCGGAGGCGATCGAACGAGTACGGATCGATCTCGAACCCCTTCCCTTCGTTCTGAATCCGCTCGACTCGCTCCGCCCGAACGGTCCGGACGCTACGCTCGTCGGCAACGTCTGGATGGGGGAAGACGAAGAGGAGCGGATCGGCCAGCTGAAGTGGACGGAGGCGGACTTCCAGGGTGTCGGGTCGGACGAGTTGCCGCGGGGTCAGCATGTCGACGAGTGGGAGTGGGGGGAGAATGTCGACGCGGTCTTCGAGCGAGCGGACATGGTTCTGGAGGAGACGCTCTACCATCAGTCCCAGACGCACCACCCGATGGAGCCCCGGACGTCGATGGCCTACTGGCAGAACGGGAGGCTGTACCTCCACTGCTCGACGCAGAGCGTCGCGGTGACCCGCCGGAGTATCGCTGCCCAGATGGACCTCGACCTTGCCGATGTGGTCCTGATCTCGGAGTACTGCGGTGGCGGCTTCGGGTCGAAGGCCGGTGGCAGCCTCATTGATATCGTGCCGGCGATGCTCTCGCAGAAAGCGGGTCGTCCGGTCATGCTACGGATCTCACGTGCCGAGGAGACCTCCGTTGGACGCGCACGTACCGGCATGCTCGGATGGGCAAAGATGGGGTTCCGGAGCGACGGCCGCCTGCTCGCCCTCGATCTCTTCCTGGTTCAGGACAACGGTCCGTTCGGTCGCATGGGCGATTCGTACAGCGCATCCGGTACGGCGTCACTCAACTACTCGCCCGAGAGCATGCGGTGGCGTGGGGTCGCCGTGCTCACCAATACGCCACCTCGGTCCGCGCAGCGCGCTCCCGGAGGCGCCCAGGCCATCGCGATGATCGATCCCATGATGGACCGAGCCGCCCGCCGCCTCGGGATCGATCGTCTCCAGATCCGTCTGATCAACGCACCCGGGCAGGATGGCGTTTACGGGTCCGGGAGGGCTCCGGTGACCAGCTCGTACGCGCGGGAGGCGCTGCAACGCGGTAATGAGCTCTTCGACTGGGAGGAACGGGTGCAGAGGAGCGGGCAACGGAACGGCTCCAAGGTCCGCGGAGTCGGCGTTGCGCTCAGCAACTATGCTGCTGGGAGCATCGGGTACGACGGCTTGGGCGTCATTCGCCCGGACGGGATCTTCTATATCCACCAGGGCATAGGTAATCTGGGCACGCATTCGGTGTTCGACACCGCCCGGACGGCCGCCGAGCTGATTGACATGCCCTGGGAGCGTTGTCAGATCATCTGGGGCAATACGAGCAACCACGCACCTCACAGCTCGATCCAGGCGGGGAGTCAAACGACTTACGCCCACACCCGGGCTAACTATGCCCTCGGGGAGGGGGTGCGGGCGCGTTTGCAGGAGCTCGTGGCCGCGGACCTCGGCGGGTCGCCGGAAGACTACGAAGTGGCTGGCGAGCGGGTCTTCCGGCGCGGTTCACCTGGCACAGGGATGACGTTCGCACAGGCAGCCGAACGAGCGATCGAGCTCGGCGGTCGCTTCGACGGGCACGAACTGCCGGACGACATCGACGCCATGACCCGTGCCTCGGCCACTGCCCTGGCGGGTCAGGGGCTGGTCGTGGCCGCGAAAGACACCCGCCCCAGAGAAGGGACGACGCGCGCGTTCGTCGCCACGTTCCTCGAAGTCGATCTGGATGCGGAGACGGGGGTCGTCGATATCCTCGACATCGTTTCGGTCGCCGATTGCGGTACGGTACTGAACCCCCGAGGCCTCATTGCTCAGGTGAACGGCGGCGTCATCCAGGGTATCGGCATCGCTCACAGCCAGAAGTGGGCGATCGATCCCACTTGGGGCGTACACCTCGCCAAGGGCATCGAACCCTCCAAACCACCGACCATTCTCGATCTCCCGACGACGCTGACCGTCGAGGCGGTCGGGCTGCCCGATGCGAGCAACCCAATCGGTGCGAAGGGGATCGGCGAGGCTCCGGTCGGCGCAGGGGCCGGTGCGTTGATCTCCGCCATCGAGGACGCGATCGGTGGTCAGCATCCCAGCCACACCCCGATGACTCCGGACAAGGTCCTCAACATCATCGAGAACGATTGCCTGCCCTGCGGGCGACTCGAGACGCACCTTTGATCGCACCTGAGTACCGGAACGCACGGCGACGTCCGAGGCTCTTCGCGAGCTCTTCGTGGAGGGCCTCGGAGCGTTTGAAATCCCGGGGCCAAGATAGGACCTGTGTGAGTCGATGTGGCGGCAGGTTACAGCTCGGTCGGAAAACCTCGGGCGGCGTGATGAACGGTGAGAATGTGAATGCTGTCGGGGCCAACCAGTCGATAGACGACTCGATAGGGAGATTCGATCATCTCTCGCACCAGCGGGTCGGAAAATTTAGGCACCATGCGACCCGACTCTGGAAAACGGGTAGCTCGCACGGCGGCACGAATCAGTTTCGCGATGAGCAAGTCCGCGTAATGGGGTGAGTCCCGACTGACGAATGCGTGGGCAGCGGCTAGGTCCCTCGCACGCACGCTCGGCCCAGAGGAGGCGCCTCACTTGAGGAACTGCTTCTTGACCTCCTCATGTGGTACGACATGGCCCTCCTCAGACTGACGCATTCCCTCCTCGACCTTCGCGATGAAGCAGAGTCGTTCAATTGCGTCCTGGATGGTGGCATTGTCGGGAAGCGTACGAACCGCTTCGATCGCCCGTTCCTTTTCAGACACGGTAGGCATAGGCGGAGATTCTACATGCTGGTGGGGGGGGGCGGGCATCCCGTGAAACCGATCATGCTGTTTACACTTGGCGGGCCTGATCGTTCTCCTCAAGCTCGTTCAGGATGTCAGTTGGTGCCGTGGCCGGACGCAAGGGCGGCGCTCGGAAGGGCAGCGAGCACGATGGCCGAAACCATCCCTCGCAGCCCGTGGAAACTCGCCCCTCCATTCACCCCTACCGCTGCAGACATTTCTACTTCACTCAACCGGCTTTTCTATTTCACGGTGACAGGAATGGAGATCGAGGGGCTAGAGTGAAAGCTACACTCCCTGCCCGGCATCGAGGCACATTCTAGGAAAAGCAATCGGCAGAGGCGTGACGCTAAGGAATTCGTTGACACGGTGCCCGAGCGAGGCGATCATTCGAGGGATCGTGAATTCCTTAGCGATAACCTGCCCGCCAGACCTGTCATGAACCTCCAGTCCCTTGGTCAGGACCTGAAGTTCGCAGTGCGGTCTCTCCGCCGAAGCCCCGGGTTCACGGTGGTCACCGTCTTGACGCTGGCCCTAGGGATCGGCGCGAGCGTCGCAATGTTTGGTGTCCTGAACGGTGTCCTACTTCGTGGGCTTCCGGTGCCGGAAGAGGACGATCTCATTGTGCTGTGGACAGATGCTCCGGCGGGTGCGTACGACCACCTCCCGGTCTTTCAGGAAGAGCTCGCGGCGTTCCGGGAACAGACGCGCGCGTTCGAGGCCGTGGGGGGCATAGCGTATCAGGGTGCCGCCGAGCAAGTCCTCCGTGATGGCGACACGCCGTTCACTGCTATCGGCACCTGGGTTACGGGCGACTTCTTCCCCGTCCTTGGAATCACACCGGTTCACGGTCGTACGTTGCTGTCCTCAGATGACGTGCTTGGCGCCGAACCCGTTATGGTCATCGGTTACGGGTTCTGGCAGCGTCACTTCGGCGGCGATCCCTCCGCTGTTGGCCGCGTGCTCGAGTGGAACGGCAAGCGGTATACGGTAGTCGGGGTGCTTCCGCGGGGCCTCGAGTTTCCGGCGGGAGCGGAGTTCTGGATTCCGGTGTTCGCGGCGTTCCCGGACGAGGCCCAGCTAAGCAGGTCGGGCTACGTATTCTATGATCTCGTAGGTCGCTTGCGACCCGGGGCAACGGTACAGGAGGCCCGAGAGGAGTTCGAAGGATTCCTACGCGAGACCGATTCTGAACGCGTTCTCGGCAGGGGGATGTCGGCGGTCCTCATTCCCCTGTCCGAATTCATCAGCGGTGAGGCGCGCGCCACCCTCCATGCAGCCGCGGCTGCGGTGGGGCTCCTGCTGCTGATCGCCTGCATCAACGTCGCGAACCTCCTTCTGATCAGAGGTTCGGCCCGGATTCAAGAGCTCGCGATTCGGGGAGCCCTCGGTGCGGGTCGGGTCCGCCTGGTCCGCCAGCTCCTGACCGAAAGCAGTGTGCTTGCGCTCCTCGGAGGCATGTTGGGCGTGCTCATCGCCTTTGTGATCGTGCGAGTCCTCGCTGCCACAGCACCGCCGGAGCTTCCTCGGCGCGAGATGATCGAGATCGACGCCCGGGTGCTGCTCGTCGCCGTCGCCATCACCACCGCAGCAGCACTCCTTTCCGGGATGTTACCGGCGGTTCTGTCGGCCAGCGGCAGTCTGAGCACATGGCTGCGAAGCTCAGGTCGCACGGCTTCTGCGAACCGTGGTGCAAATGCGCTACGGCATGGTCTCGTGATCGTTCAGGTCTCCCTCGCGATCCTGGTCGTCGTGAGCGCGGGACTTCTGGTCCGGAGCCTCATAAGCCTTCAGCGTGTGGATGTAGGCTTCAATGAGGACCAGCTGATGGTTTTCGAGACATCGCTGCCGCCGGACCTCTTCCCTGAACGCCCTCAGCAAATTGCGCTGCGGGAAGAGATGCTCGGACGAGTTCGCGGGATTCCGGGCGTGAGGCGGGCGACATCGCTCGCGGTGGGGCCGTTCTCCGGAGGCGGATGGACGTCGACCTTCAGTGCTGAGGGGCAGACAGCGGAAGCGAAGGCGACGAACCCGCTCGTCAATCTCGAGTCCTCAGGTCCCGAGTACTTCCGTACGATGGAGATCCCCCTCTTTCGTGGAAGGCCCTTCGGCGCGCAGGATCGAGAAGACGCTCCTGGCGTGATCATTGTCAGCGATGCCCTGGCGCGTCATGCCTGGCCAGACGAGGACCCGATCGGCAAGCGGGTCGAGACCCCGGCAGAGTGGCTCACGGTCGTAGGCGTCGCGGGTGAGACGCGGTACCGTGACCTCATGAATCAGCAGCCCACAGTGTATCGCCCGACGGCTCAGTTCGGGCCAATGCCGATGAGCATAGCCGTTCGAACGCGGATGGATCCCTCTGAGTTGATCCCACAGGTTCGGCTCGCATTGCAAGAGGTCCACCCGGACTGGATGGTTGTTCGGGGAGGCTCGATTCACCAGCTCCTGTCCGCTCCGCTGGCGCGGCCGCGCTTCAGCGCTCTCCTGTTGGGCAGCTTCGCCGGAATGACGCTGTTGCTGGCGACCGTCGGAATCTACGGTGTGATGGCGGCTTCGGTTCGACAGCGTACCCGCGAGATCGGAATACGACTCGCCCTCGGCGCCCAGGTGGAAGAAGTACGTACGCTCGTGATGCGACAGGGCATGCAGATCGCCCTCTTCGGCTCTGCGATCGGGATTGCGCTTGCGCTCTCGGCAACCCGGGTACTCCGCAGCATGATGTTCGAGATCAGCCCGACGGATCCCGTGACCTTCGTGGTCGTGACAGCGGGGACCCTGGGAGCTGCAGCGCTCGCCAGCTACGTGCCCGCCCGGCGTGCGAGTCGGGTGAACCCGCTGGATGCTGTACGGGCGGAATAGGCGACGACAAGGTCGACCAACAAGTGGGGGTGGGCTGAGTCAATCGCTCAAGGGCGAACAACGTCGCGAACACATCGGGGGTCGAGGTCAGCGAACGTCTAGAAGGCTGTTTGATAATCACGCTTCCACGAGGTCGATCCACGCCACGGAGGCCACGCCGAGCTCGTCCCGCTGGACTTCCCAGACTCTCTCCGATGTGAATCGATAGGCGTCGAACCGGTCCGGGAATCGAACTTCCTGCGCCCCACCGTCGGGGCTGAGGCGTAGCCAAATCGGGCCACCCCGCAATCCACCGATGTCGAGATCAATCGGCTGGATCCACTGGGTTCCCGCCCCGTCGCAACGGTAGTCCACATACATCGGCAACAAACTGGCGAGATCTTCCGGCGACTGGGTCACGCGTGACGTGATGCGCTGGATGATCTGCGCGCTGTCCGCGGCCGTCACCTGGATGGGTCCGGGCGGGACCTGGCCCATTCGCTCGACCGCGCCTAGGTCGAATGTGGCCCGGGCGAATTGGCGGGGCGTGACCTCTTCGTAACTCGGGGGAGGAAGCGCCGTGGGTTCTCGTTCGACACCTTCGCTGGTGAATCCGCGAATCTGATTCTGAATCTGATCATAGACGCGAATCTCATCCGCCCCGCACACCCCCCACAACCGGTACCAGAGCGGGAACGGCGGATATTCACCCGTCAGGAGGCTGGGTCTTGGGTCGCCGAGGATCTCTGCCAGCCGGACGACGGTCCTTACCTCGTCCGTGCTAAAGTTCAGCGCGACGAGGTCCGGGCTCCAGCCATAGTACCAGTAGGAAGTGGCCGGGATCTCGCCCTCGATGGAGGCGCGCGGGAGGACGATCTCGCCTTCCATCCGTGCCGTCCGCACGCGACGGCTGAGCAGGTTCATTCCGCCCAGGACCGTGCCGGGCCGAATCGGGTCGGGAGGAATCGCAATCTCCCGAGACGTGGTGTCCGGACCTGATACCTGCAGGAAAGCGTGACGGCCCACGTCGAGGGCCCAGGCCGCTCCGTCGATCCCTCCGTCAGTAAAGCCGGCCGGCTCCTGGAGCTCCCCTGGGCCGCCGCCACTCCGGCCTCGCGTCTGGAGCACCTCGCCGTCAGCGCCGAAGCCGACAAAGAATGGCTCGACGGAGTTGAGGACCCACACCGTTCCATCCGGGAGCACCTCCAGATCCTCGACGGTCGCGATCGCGTCCGAGGTCCCCAGGATGTGGACATCCGAGGCATCGAGGACGAGCGGGCCCCCGTCCGTCTCCGTCGAACCCCGACCTTCCCTGTCGCACGCGGCGAGGCCTGCGGCCACGAGGACTGCCAGCCCGGTGGCTCCGGATCGCCCGTTCCAGCGCAGCGAGGTCGTCTTCAAAGCATCCTCCGGGTTCCCGGTCGTTCAGCGACCAGACCAGCACGGCGCTGCTCCCCATTGGTAGGCTCATGAAGACCCCATGGGCCGCAACGAGGATGCGCCTGCCCAATTCCAGAATTGCGCTCCGCTACCGGTCGATCGTGTACAGGAGGTCGGCCCGCTCTCCTTGGCGGTGGGGTAACGCCTCGAGGAGTGAGAGGTAAGCTGAGCGAAACTTTGTGCTCAAGCTTGTGCCCAAGCCGCCCGTTTGGGGTCTCCAGCCAGCAAAGAAAGCCCCCTCGCCAAAGTGGTTGAGGGGCTTTGTATATGCCCGGGGCGGGAGTCGAACCCGCACGGCTTTCGCCTTCGGATTTTAAGTCCGATGTGTCTACCGATTCCACCACCCGGGCCCGGCCATCAGCGTAGAACGTCGTGATCAACCCTCCGCCGCCCGACGGAGTCGAGCGATGTTCTCGCGGACGCTTCTCTGGGGGTTGTACACTGCAGACCCCGCAACGACCACGGTCGCGCCGGCGTCGACCACCTGCGCGATGTTCGACTCCCCTACCCCGCCGTCGACCTGTAGCTCCACCTCTTCCTGCCCAACGTCCTCCAACATCTGACGAACCCGTCGGATCTTCGCGAGCGATTGCTCGATGAACCGCTGACTCCCGAACCCGGGATTCACGGACATCATGAGAACGAGATCGACAGACGGGAGGATTTCCCTGATCGACTCGACTGGGGTGCCCGGATTGACCGCGACCCCTGCCTTCGCGCCGGTCTCGTGGATCGATTGAATCGTGCGGTGGAGATGAGGGCACGCCTCGACATGTACGGTCAGGAGATCGACACCGGCATCCCGGAAGGCGCCGATGTAGCGCTCAGGCTGCTCGATCATGAGGTGGGCGTCGATCGGCAGCGAGGTGGCCGCGCGCGCCGCGGCGGCGATCAGCGGCCCGATCGTGATGTTGGGCACGAAGTGCCCATCCATGACGTCGAGATGAATCCAATCCGCGCCACCTTCCTGAGCTTCGGTGATCTGCTCGGCGAGCCTGCCGAGGTCGGCCGTGAGGATGGAGGGAGCAATCCGAACGCGCGTCATCGCGGCGACTCCGGCTCGCGGCGGAGAACCTGAACGCCATCCTGACCGGCGACGACGACGTCAGTGGCCAGATCGAGGAAGAGACCGTGTTCCATGATCCCCGGTCGAGAGTCGAGGGTGGCAGCGACATCGCGGGGGTCGAGAATGCGGCCCCCAAAGTCGCAATCGAGGATGAAATTTCCACCGTCCGTGACGAAAGGCTCACCACTGGGGCCTTTCCGAAGTCGAGGTTTGGCGGAGAGCTCGCGAAGAAACGGCACCTGAATGCCCAGGCCGAAAGGATCGATCTCAACCGGCAGTGGAGCGCGTTCGCCGAGGTGATGCACGCGCTTCGATGCGTCGGCGAGAATTACGACCCGCTTGGAGGCGACCGCGATCAACTTCTCCCTGAGCAGTGCACCGCCGAGCCCCTTGATCAAGTCGAGGTTTGGATCGAACTCGTCCGCGCCGTCCAGTGTCAGGTCGACCATCGGATGGTCGCGAAGCGTCGAAAGGGGGATCCCGAGCTCCAGCGATTTACGCCGGGTATCCTCGGAGGTCGGTATGCCGATGACCGAGAGGAGTTGTCCGCCCCGACGCGCGTCGGCGATGGAATCCAGCAGATACCGAACCGTCGAGCCGGTGCCGAGGCCAACCACCATTCCATCCTCGATCCAGCGGGCCGCGTGGAACGCGGCCGCACGCTTGAGTTCTTCGTTCGTCGCCACGTATCCCCGCAGGGGTTGGAAGGCTGTTGAGCACAGTCTTCAAGGAAAGTGGATCAAAAATAGGGTCGGGCTCGAGATGAGTCGATGCCAGGGAAGGTCGGGCGTCGATCGGCAGAATGAGAAAGGGGCACCCCGAAGGAGTGCCCCTGTCACTGCGGCCTGGCTGAAGTCGATCAGCCGCGCGGGCGAATGGCAGCCCGCGGCTGGTACGGCTGGAGCTCGCAACCAGGTCGAACCGAGACGTAGACGACGTCGTACGGTTCCTGCCGTCCGGTCTCGGCGAAGAGCGGAGTGCCCTCGACATCGCCGACCACCTGAACCTGCGCCGGCTGAATAACACGCGTCACACCGAACTTGACCCAGGTTCGGTCGTTGAACGCCATCGTGTCCGACTGGATGAACCAGTTGGCACCGGCGGCGTAGTTCGGAGCAGTTGCCGGATGGACCTGGGCAAACGCCTGGCCATCGATCACCGTGTCACTCGTCTCAGGACGGAATGTTGCCGCTACCGTCTGCAGCTGTCCACCCTCCACTACGCACACCTCGATCTCCCGCTCAGCCGGAGGCGGTGGCGGAGGCGGTGGCGGTGGCGGTGGCGGTGGCGGTGGCGGAACTGGCACCACCGGCGGCGCCAGCGAACCAAAGCCGAACTTCACACCCAAGACACCACGGGTCGTGACGGCGAACTTGTCCTCACCGGCGTTCGCGTCCTCTGAAACGTGCACGGGTGAGTCATACCCATGTACGCCGAGCTCGGCGAAAACGCCGATGTTGTCCGCCAGGGACATCAGATCGCCACCGATGCCGACCGTGCCCTGCCCCACCGTCGCATAGCCTGGCTGGAACGAGAGACAGGCACCCTCCGGTACGTACTCGGGAACGCATCGGAACTCGTCCCCGGGCAAGGGCTCGGGATTCCCGGCGACATTCGCGAGCAGGATGCCGCCACCCAGCCAGAAGTACAGCGAAGACATCAGGTTCCCCATGTCCGACGTTCCCCACCAGGGACGCAGGACAACCCCGAGGTCCAACAGGTAGTTGTTGACGGGAAACCCATCCTCCAGGCTCTCCAGACTAGTATCGGAGTGCGGGAGTTTCGTCGGCATGTAGCCGGCGTGGAAGCGGACGCCGAACATCTCGGACGTCCAGAGTGTTGAAGTCAGTCCAAAGATCGGGCTCAGCCCGACCCCGAAACTCTCACCGCCGGAACCCTCCAGCCAGGAGGAGGTCCATGCGCCGCCGCCGTAGAGGCCAAGGTCGAAGCGGGAGGCGGCGGCTTCCTGAGCCTCCGCCGTGCTTGCCCCGGCGACCAATACGGCCGCTGTTGCAAATGCCAATAGACGTTTCATCGAGTCCTCTCGGAACCTGATTGTGGTAAAAGCTCGTTTCCCGCCAGCCACGGGAAGCCGAATACCAACCGCGCGGCACCTTACAAGTTTAGTGCCACTTACTGCTCGTTCTTGTTGCTTTCCAACCGCGGGTCCTTCTTCACCTTACTCACCACCTCCTTTCGAATCAGAATCCGGCGAGAACGGCCGCAAACGATAGTTCCTGGGTCATGAGAAATGACCACCCCGGTGAACGGTTCACGAGCCACGTCGAACCGCCCCTTTGCGGCGGAAAAATTCCCGACCGACGTTGGTTCACCTGCCGATGGCCGCTAAACCGCGGAAAATACCCATCCCTCGTGCTCGGGTGCATCCATTGATTCGCTCCGAGGTGACCCGAACCGCCCGATCTGCGGGACAGTCCGGGGATCCGACAACGGGCAACGTTGGTGTACATCATCTGTCCGCTCATTGAATGAGCGGGGTGCCGCCGACGGGTGGCCACTGCCCGGGCGGGAATCTACCCTATTCCAAGAAACGAACGAAAGCCTTGGAAACTGTCGCCAACCTTCGCGTCAGCCAACCCTTGGCGAGAAGCGTGTGATCCCGTCGGGTAACACATGCCCCCACCATAAGGCTTCATGCGCTCGAGCGCGATGGTCGCATGCCATCAGCGCTGGTGACGAGCCCGCGGCGAGGATTCTACGACGGAACGTCGCCCGTAGCCATGTTGTGCTCGGCTTCCTCCAGAGCGGCCTCGTTCGCGATGGCTGGCAGTGGCGGCAGTACCTGATCGGCGACCAGCCGGAGGGCACGGTTGTAAATCACGTCCGAGGGGCCCTCCGGGAGCTGCATGGTGTCGACATAGAGCTCGACCGCCTCCGGTTCGTCGATCTCGTCGAGGGAACGGACGAAGAGGAGTGCATTCTCGACGTGTGTCGCGAGTAGTTCGTCTTCAGTCCGAGCCGCCGCGAGGCTGATCCGGTGTCGCAGATCTTCCTGAACACGACCACGAACGCGGCGGCGCAGTCGAGAGAAGAGGGCGTCTGCTCTGGCCTGTGCTCCGTTGGACTCGGCCGGCTCTTCTTCCTGCTCTTCCCTCTCGTGCATGAGCTCCGTCTCGGTCAGCGGCGTTCGGGTCGCGCCATCGCGACGTCCCAGCTCTGCGAGGGCCCGGCTGCCCACGTTCCGCGCCTGCTCCGGACTCAGACGCAGGATGCGCACGTAGATGTCGAGAGCGTCGTCGAAGGGGACTCGATCCGCGATCAGGTCGACGAGTGCGAGCACGTGTTGAACGTGGGCTGCCAGGATCCGCTCCTGGCAGACCGCGGTAGTCAGGTCGACCTGTCGCTGCCGGGCGCGAGGCGAACTCTTCATCAAAGCCACAGAGCACCTCCGAGACGGGCTCGTGAATCGGTTGAAATCGGCCCGCAAACACTTCAACGGAGAAGCCTGGAAACGGTTTAGCGGGCTGCACTTGAGAGCGCAATTTCCATTCCGATCAGCGGCGCGAAACTGCAAAGAGAAAGCCGCCCAAAGCCCCTTCGATCGAAGGGGACGAGCGGCGTCTGAACGATGTCACCAACGCGATGCTGGCTGCTTCGGGCTCGCTATTGACCTTGAGGCGTCTCGGTCGGGGCTGCCTCCGACGACGGAGGCGGAGCGGTCTCGGGCTCCCCGGCGGGCTGCAAGGTTCCCGGCAGAGCTGGCGAGGTCGGTGCGGGTGCGGATGGAGCCACGCCCCGGAGGATCGACTCGGACTGACCAGCCCCACCTGCGAGCAAGGAGATCGCGAAGGACAGCGTCAGAAAGATGCCACCCGTCCACCACGTAGCCTTCGTGAGCAGCGTCGCTGCCTGACGGCTACCAAACAGGGTATCAGAACCTGCACCGGCCGCCCCCATCGCGGCCAGGCCACCACCCTTTCCTGCCTGGAGCAGCACGATCACCGTCAGGAGGATGGCGTCGAGCAGCAGCAGGGCCAGTAGAAAGTAGTACACGAGGCACTTCGCTTTTCCGGTAGTACACGTCGACCACAAGCGTCCGATTGTACCGCCGACCCTACCGTAATGTCAAGATGGGATGGCACAGATTCGGGCGAAGGTGGAGGGCTCGAGACTGGCTCCGCCAATGAGAAGACCATCGACCTCGGGGGCAGCGAGCAGGTCCGGCGCGTTCTCTTGCTTGACGCTACCCCCGTAGAGGATCGGGATGGCAGACGCGGCGGAGCCGAAGTGCTTGGCCAGGACCTCGCGGACGTGGAGGTGCATCTCGGCGGCATCGGCGGGCGAGGCGGTTCGACCGGTGCCGATCGCCCAGACGGGTTCATATGCAATGAGGACTCGCGACAACTCCATCTGAGAGAGCGTGCCGGCGACCGGCTCGAGCTGCCCGGTCACGACACCCTGGGCAGCCCCCGACTCTCGCTCCTCGATGGTTTCGCCGACGCAAAGGATGGCGGAGAGTTCGGCGTCGAGGACCGCGCGCACCTTCTTGACCGTCTCCTCGATCGATTCGCCGAAAACGTGACGGCGCTCGCTGTGACCTACCAGGGCCAGCTGGGCTCCCGCCTCATGTGCGAGTGGCGCCGAGATCTCGCCAGTGAAGGCGCCGCGCGACTCCCAGTAGACATCCTGGACGCCCGCGAGGATGTCTGTTCTCGTGGCGATCACCTCTACCGCTGCCGCCAAGGAAAGCGACGGAGGGAAGATGGCGATGGTCCCGACGTGATCGGCGGGCACCTCCGGAAGCAGAGCACGGAAGAAGGCACGGGTCTCCTCGGGCCCGTGGTTGAGCTTCCAATTGCCGGCGATCACCGGGGTCTGGATCGTCACGATACCGACTCGTTGGCTGCCGAGAGCGCGTCCACTCCGGGAAGTGCCTTGCCCTCGAGGAACTCGAGGGAGGCGCCACCCCCCGTCGAGACGTGGGAAACCTGGTCCTGGAGGCCGAGCTCGAGCAGGGCGGCGGCCGAATCACCGCCGCCGACGACGGTCACGGCCCCTAATCGGGTCGCTTCGACCAGGGCCCGGGCCACACCCTCCGTGCCGTGCCGGAACTCGGGTATCTCCGCGACTCCCATCGGTCCGTTCCAGAGGACGGTTCGAGCTGAGCGTACCGCCTCCGCATAGCGTGTGACCGTCGCTGGGCCGACATCCAGCGCCATCCGGCCGGCGGGAATCTGGTGGCTCGGGACGACCCTGGTTTCGGCGGCGGCCTCCATTTTCCGGGCGATGATGACATCGTCCGGGAGCGTGAGCTGGTCGCCTGATCGATCGAGGAGCGAGGCCGCCATATCGACGCGGTCATCCTCGACGAGCGAGCTTCCCGTTTCGTAGCCGAGTGCGCGGAGGAAGGTATTGGCCATCGCTCCCCCGATCAGGAGACGATCGGTCTTGGGAAGCAGGGCTTCGATGACGTCGATCTTGCCGGAGATCTTGGCGCCGCCGAGGATCGCCACGAAGGGCCGCGCCGGGCTTTCCAACGCGCCGCCAAGGTACTCGAGCTCTCGCTTCATCAGGAGGCCCGCGACGGCCAGCCCGCCGCGCTCTCGGACGCGATCGGCGACGCCGGCGGTCGATGCGTGGGCGCGGTGGGCTGCACCGAAGGCGTCGTTTACGTACAGGTCGCACAGCTCGGCCAGCTCCGCGGACATCTCCGGATCGTTCGCTTCTTCCCGCGCATCGTAGCGGGTATTCTCGAGGAGGATGACTTCGCCGTCGGCGAGTTCTCGGGTAGCCGCGATCGCATCGCGTCCCGTCGTCGATTCGACGAAACGCACTGGTTCCCCCAGCAGATCCGACAGGCGGTTCGCTACAGGTCGGAGCGACATCTCGGGTACACGCTTGCCCTTGGGGCGGCCGAAGTGGGCAACCAACACGATCCGGGCACCCATCTCGATCAAGCGCCTCAGCGTTGGCAACGTCGCGCGGATCCTGGAATCGTCGGCGACCTCGAGCCGGTCGTCGAGGGGAGCATTGTAGTCTACCCGCACCAGAATACGCCGCCCCCGAAGATCGTCGTCGGACAGATCATCGAGCGTCACTTTGTTCATCGGCGCGGGATCAGGAGGCTGCTGATGAGCCGGCTTTCAGCGAAGACCACGAGAGGTCGTGGAGGTCAACGCGTGCGACGAGCCGCGCCGGAGGCGTACTCGTGTGCGGCGCAAGGAGAGGCGAGGAGGCGTGCGCCCGAAGGAAGCATCGGTACCTACGCAGAGATGCTCGACTTATCAACGGCCTTAGAGCTTCTCGCCGACGAAGCGGGCCAGGTCGACGCACCGGCACGAGTACCCCCACTCGTTGTCGTACCACGCCATCACTTTGACCAGGCCGGCCACCACGTTGGTCGAAGCCGAGTCGACGATCGCCGAGTGCGAATTCCCGACGAAGTCCACCGAGACGAGGGGCGCGTCCTCAACCTGCATGATGCCCTCGAGCCGGCCTTTCGCGGCGCCTCGAAAAGCGTCGTTGACTTCGTCGATGGTCGGGTCGCGTGCGAGCTCGGCGGTAAGATCGATGATCGAGACGTTGGAGGTGGGGACCCTTATCGAGACCCCGTCGATCTTCCCCTGGACCTCCGGCAGAACGAGCCCCGTCGCCTTTGCCGCGCCGGTCGTGGTCGGGATGATGGAGAGAGCGGCGGCGCGTGCCCGTCTGAGGTCCTTGTGGGGAAGATCGAGGATCTGCTGGTCGTTCGTGTAGGAGTGGACGGTCGTCATCAGCCCACGCTTGAAACCGAAACCGTCGAGGAGGACCTTTACGACCGGTGCGAGGCAGTTCGTCGTGCAGCTGGCATTCGAAATGACGTCGTGCTTCTCGGGATCGTACTTCCCTTCGTTCACACCGAGAACGATGGTGACGTCTTCCTTCTTAGCGGGGGCCGAGATGATGACCTTGCGTGCGCCGGCGTCCAGGTGCTTCGCGGCGTCCTCACGATTGGTGAATCGCCCGGTAGACTCGATGACGATATCGACCTCCAACTCGCGCCACGGGAGCTCGGCGGGATCTTTCTCGGAGAACACCTTCACCTCGTCTCCGTCGACGACGAGGGCGTCCTCAGTGGCGTCGACCGTGCCCGGGTATCTGCCGTGGACGGAGTCGTATTGCAGCAGATGGGCGAGGGTTTGGGTGTCGGTCAGGTCGTTGACCGCGACGAAATCGAGGTCGTTGACGCCGTTGGCCTTGGCGGCCCGAAGCACGTTCCGGCCGATGCGGCCAAAGCCGTTGATCGCTACGCGAATTGCCATATCGTCTCCGTCAGTTTTTGCGTCTTCTGAAGGTAGCGGCGGCCTCGAGGCGCTGCTCGTGGCGCTCGAGGTCGGGCAGAGCCCGCGCAAAGGTGAGAACGCTCACGGCGCGCGCCCCCGCCGCCAGCAGTGTATCGGCGCACGAGAGGGCCGTTGCGCCGGTCGTCCAGACATCGTCTACGAGCAAGACATGCACCCCGGCGACGCGGTGGCCGCGACCAGGCGCTAGCCTGAATGCGCCGGCAACGTTAGCCCGGCGTTCACCCGGATGCAAGGTGGTCTGGCTCCCCGCCGAACGGATGCGCTCGAGCAGGTTGCAATCGGCATCGCGCCGCAGAAGCGCAGCGGTTTCCGCGGCGAGGAGAGCGGCCTGGTTGTAGCCCCGCTGTCGTTCCTTCATCCGGGAGGTGGGGACGGCGGTGACGAGGCCGACTTCCTCACGCACCTCGTCAGGCCACTCGACCGACGCCATCCGTTTCGCCATGGGCCGGGCGAGCGAGAACCACCCGCCGTACTTGAGAGCGTGAACCACCGATCGGACGGGTTCCGCAAGCAGGTACGTCGAGCGAACACTGCGGATCGCAGGTCGCAGATCCTCGCAGGTGGTGCAGGATGGGGGGAGATCGAGCACCGATATGCGCAGTGGGGTCCAGCATCGATCGCACCGCGGCGAGGGTAAAGACCGTGACCGGGACCAGCAGGCCGCGCAGACCGCTCGTTCCGCGGAACGAGTAGGGATCGGCTGACGGCACGCGACGCAGGTCGGGGCGAAGAGCAGGTCGAGCGCGCCCTCGAGGAGGTCCGAAAGGGATGGCATCAAATCGTCTCGAGCGGTCGGCGTCAACGGGGAGGAAGGGCGGCCCGCATCGCGGCGAGAGGCGCGGGACATCCCCACCATCGCTCAAACGAAGCCGCACCCTGGAAGAGGAGCATATCGAGTCCATCAGCAGCGGGGATTCCCCGCGCCTCGAACGATCGGATCCAGGGTGTCCCGACGGGCGAGTAGACCAGATCGAGGACCGCGGCGGTCCGTGGTGTCGAGTCGGGATCGCTCGGAAGGGGGTCGTCGGGCCGCAGGCCGAGGCTGGTGGCGTTCACGATCAGGTCGAACGATTCGGTCGAAAGGGTCGCGAGGTCCGGGGCGGTACGAAGTCGGGACGTGGCGTCGGCGAAACGGCGTACCAGGTCAGCGGCTCGGTCGGCCGAGCGGTTGACGACGACGACTTCGGCAGCCGAGTCCTCGACCAGCGCACAGACAACCGCTCGGGCCGCGCCGCCGGCACCGAGCAGCAGCACTCGGGAGCTCGTTAGGGCATGTCCCAACAGCCGTTCGGCGGCTCGGCGGAAACCGACGACATCGGTATTGTCACCCCACAGCTCCCCATCCTCGAGCCAGTAGGTGTTGCAGGCGTCAGTACGATGGACGGCGGATGTCTTCCGCTCGACCACCCGGGCCGCCAGCTGCTTGTGGGGAACCGTGATGTTGCCCGCTCCGCCGGCCCTTCCGATCCCGATAAGAGCACCGGGAAGGTCCGTGGCACTGCATCGCAGGGCGACATAGACGCCGTCGACGCCGGCGGCCGCGAAGGCGGCGTTCTGGAAAGAGGGTGAGAGCGAATGGGAGACCGGATCACCGAGCAGAGCGACGAGGCGTGTCGCCGGGGAAGTAGTGGGGGTCAAGGTTCGACGACCAAGGCGATTCGATCGACAGTCTGGGCGACCAGGCGCTCGAGCTCGGCCAGCGTCGAGCGATACGCGGCGCGACCGCCCCCGAACGGATCCGACACCGGGAAGCCCCTTCCGTCGGTTCCCGCCACGAAATCACCGAGCAGGGCGGCTTTGTGGACGCCTCCGAGGTCCTCGATCAGGTCGAGGTGCGACGGGCTCATCACCAGGATCAGATCCGCCCACGCGACCAGCGAGGGATCTAGTTGGGTCGCACTGTGGGGCGTGAGGTCGAGGCCGATGTCCCCGACGCTCGACACTGCCTGCTCGCTCGCGGGCGTCCCAGCCGTCGCCGCGACGCCCGCAGAACGCAGGGCGACGTTTTGCCAGCCACGAAGGTCGATCTCCCTCCGGGCGAGCACCTCCGCCATCGGTGACCGGCAGGTGTTACCGGTACAGACGAATAGAAGGTTGTAGGTCGTGGGCTCGGCGCGAGCCGCCTCTGTCTCCATTCCGCTCCTCACCGCTCGAGCACACCGCCAGGATGACTGGGGCTCACAGCGCCGGCAGGGGCAATCGTTGCGCCAGTAGCTCCGCAACGGACAGGTCGAATGAGGTGGTGACTTTCAGGTTCGACATATCACCCTCGATGACATGAACCGTATGACCATAACGCTCGAAGAGCCCCGCGTCATCCGTCGTGACGATCCCATCGATCCGGGCACGGTCGTGGAGCTCCTTGAACAGTGCGAAGGGAAACGCCTGCGGGGTCTGGATGCGAAGGAACCGGCGCCGGTCCGGGGTTCGGCTCACGTTGCCGGTCTCGTCCACTTCTTTGAGGGTGTCGGCGACTGGGATCCCGGGGACGACACCAACGCGAGGGTCGGCCGCGATCACTCTGTCGATCAGGGAACGGCTTGCCAGCGGCCGGGCTCCGTCATGCACCAGAACGCGGTCGAACTCGTCGAGCGATTCGGCACCGGCGCGTACGGAATCGGCGCGTTCACAACCGCCGCCGACGAGATGGAGCGGCAGACGGCGGAGCCAGTGCGGAGGATCATCCATGTCCTCGGGCGGCACGACGACGGTCACGCGATCGACCCGCGGGTGTTCGAGGAAGGGAGCAACGGACCACGCCAGAAGTGGAATGCCGCGCAAGGGCAGGTATTGCTTCCTCACTTCGGATTCACCGAAGCGGCGGCCAGAGCCGGCAGCGACGACGATCACTGCGATTCGAGAAGACCGATCAGTCACGAGAATGCGGTGGGCGAGCGACCACTTCGGTGCCGGTCTGGTACTCTTTCGGCCTCACGGGATCGGCGCATCGGTTCGTGGCGAGTAGCTCTCGAATCGGGTGTACTCCTTGTGGAACATCAATTGGATCGTGCCGGTCGCGCCGTTCCGCTGTTTGCCGATGATCAGCTCCCCTCGACCTTCCAGGCTGTTCCCGTCTTTGTCGACCGGACCGTGGTAGTACTCGGGTCGGTAGAGGAACATGATCACATCGGCATCCTGCTCGAGCGCGCCGCTCTCTCGAAGATCCGACATCATGGGTCGCTTGTCGGGGCGCCCTTCGACGGCGCGAGAGAGCTGCGAGAGCGCGACGACGGGGAGATCGAGCTCTTTGGCCAATGACTTGAGACCGCGGGACACCTCCGAGACTTCCTGCTGTCGATTCTCCGTCCGGACGTTCGCCTGCATGAGCTGCAGATAGTCCACGACGACCATCGCGAGATCCGGTCGGTCCGCCTTGAGGCGTCGTGCCTTCGCCCGCATCTCCAGGATTGAGATGGCAGGTGTGTCGTCGATGTAGATCGGGGCCGTGTTGAGCAGTCCGGCGGCCTGGGCAAGCCGCGGGTAGTCGTCATCGCGGAGGCGGCCGGTGCGGACCCGGGAGGCGTCTACTCGCGCCTCTGACGTGAGCATTCGCTGAACGAGCGCCTCCTTGCTCATCTCGAGCGAGAAGAAGGCGACGGCCTTGCGCGCGCCAATCGCCGCGTGCTGGGCTACGTTGAGCGTGAACGCCGTCTTGCCCATCGACGGACGCCCTGCCACGATGACCAGGTCGCCACGCTGGAAACCGGCGGTCTTCTCGTCGAGATCGTCGAACCCAGTGGGGACGCCAGTGATCGAGGAGCTGTTTTGCGAGAGCAGCTCGATCTGCTCCATCGCGGGCCAGAGCAGCTCCTTGATCCAGACGAAACCACGCCGATCATGTGTCTGGGCGATCTGAAAGATCTTCTGCTCGGCCTCGTCGAGTAGCGCTTCCACCGCGCCGCCGGCCTCGTAGGTCTGCTGGATGATCGAGGTGGCGGCTTCGATCAACCTGCGGAGGAGCGCCTTCTCGCGGACGATCCTCGCGTGATATTCGACGTTGGCGGCCGTCGGCACGGCGTCGAGGAGCTGCGCGAGGTAGGGCGCGCCGCCGACTGCGTCGAAGTCGCCAGAGCCTTTGAGCTCTTCCGACAGGGTGACTGCATCGACTACCTCCCCTCGCTCCCAGAGCCGTACCATCGCCCGATAGAGACGGCGATGTCCCTCCCGGTAGAACATCGTGTCATCGACGACTTCGATCGCCTTCACAACTGCGTCGGCGTCGATGAACATCCCCCCCAGGACCGACATCTCCGCCTCGAGCGAGTAGGGCGGACGCCGCTCCGCAAAGGCGGCCGCCGTCGCGCGCGACGCGGATGGGGTCGGTGGCGATACAGACGACATTCAGTCCTGCGGCCGGAGTGTCGGGACTGGTTCATCCCTGGGTGCCAGCAGCGTCATCCCCGCGAAGCCTGCCCCGGTAGGCTGTAAGCCGAAGGCGGGGATCCAGTCGCACCGTCGGCTGCCGCGCTCTGGATTCCCGCCTTCGCGGGAATGACGACCGGGGCGATCAGATACGTCTTCAATGCCGATGCCAGATATTTTCATTCGACATCCGCTTCATCAACGATTTGCCGCAGTCGCTGGAGGTCCGCCCAAACCGGGCGAATCCAGCTCGGGTTCCGCAGGAGGGCCGCGGGGTGATACGTCGCGATCAGCGGGATGCCTTCGTAGCTCTGCGAGCTTCTGCGTAGACGGCCGATCGGCTGGGAGGTGCCCAGCAGGGTCTGCGCCGGGAAGGTGCCGCACGCCAGGATCGCCGAGGGGCCGATCGTCTGAAGCTGCCCTTTCAGGAAGGGATTACACGACTCGACCTCATCCGGCTGCGGGTTGCGATTCCCCGGAGGGCGGCACTTCAGGACATTGCAGATGTAGACCGTCTCGCGTGGAAAGCCGCTGGACGCCAGCAGTTGGTCGAGGAGCTTGCCGGCGCGTCCGACAAATGGACGTCCGGTGCGATCCTCTTCGGCCCCGGGGGCCTCTCCGACCACCACGACCCTGGCCGCGGGATCACCCTCTCCGAAAACCACCGTCGAACGGGTCTCGGCGAGACGGCAGGCTGTACACTTGCCCGCAGTTTCGCCAAGAACCTGGAGGGAGCGGGTGGCGGCCGGCGCGGAAGGCTCCGGGTGGACCGTCGCTGCCACGGGGGTGGCGATCGGGGCAGCCGGCGCCGCGGCAATCGCTGACAGCACCTCGTGCACGTCCTGACTGAAGACGATCTCGATCTCACCGATCTCCCGCCGCTGCTGAAGGTAGCGGGCGAGGAGATTACGCGCTCGGTCGCTCATTCTCCGGCAACCAACCGCTGCGCGACCCGCTCCAGAATCCGCTCGGCCACTTCGTCCTTCGAGAGGAGGGGCAGATCTTCACGCTGACCGGAGGCGTGGAGGAGGGTCACACGGTTCGTTGGGACTTCGAAGCCCGCGCCTGGCTCGCCCGCGTCGTTCACGACGAGTAGGTCCAGTCGCTTGTCGCGCAGCTTCTTCGTAGCGTTCTCGATCGGGTTCTCGGTCTCGAGGGCAAAGCCGACGACGACAGCTCCGGGCTTGCGCAGGGACATCGTGCTGCCCAGCACATCCGGCGTGTGTTCCAACACAATCTCGGGAATGCTGTCTCCCTGCTTCTTGATTTTCTGGTCCCGAGTGCTGACGGGACGGAAGTCAGCGACCGCCGCCGCCATGATCAGCACGTCCGAGCGGTTCAAGTGCCGACGGACGGCGTCGGCCATCTCGATCGCCGTCTCGATTTCGATCCGTCGGACCCCCGCGGGCGTTCGCAGAGGGGAAGGGCCAGAAACCAGGAGGACATCCGCTCCCATCCGCCAGGCGGCTGACGCGAGGGAGAACCCCATGCGTCCCGACGAACGGTTGCCGAGGAAGCGAACGGGATCGATCGGTTCGCGAGTGGGCCCCGCCGTCACGATGACGCGCTTCCCCGATAATGGAGTCTCACCCGTCAACGACCGTGCCGCCCACTCCATCAGTTCATCGGGCTCGATCATCCGGCCGGGGCCCGCGCGCTCTCCGAATGCCAGGAGTCCCTCCGCCGGACCCGCCACGTGGTACCCGATCTCCTGCAGCCTTGCGAGGTTCGCCTGCGTCTGGGGGTGGGTATACATCCGATCGTTCATCGCGGGAGCAAAAAGGACCGGAGCCTTTGTTGCGAGCAGGATGCAGCCGAGGAGGTGATCGGCCATACCGGCCGCTGCCTGGGCGATGAAGTTGGCAGTAGCGGGCGCGATGAGCACGAGGTCGGCTTCACGGGCGAGGCGGATGTGCAGCAGCGGGTCTCCCGGGGCGTACAGATCCGAAAGAACCGACCGACCAGTCAGCGCCTCGAAGGAGAGCGGGCGGACGAACTCGAATGCCGCGGCCGTCGGGACGACGTCGACCGCGGATCCGGCCAGAGTCAACTCGCGCGCGAGGCCGATCGACTTGAACGCAGCGATGCCGCCCGTGACGCCGAGGACGATCCGACGACCACTGAAGGGGGGTCTCTCGACCCGCACTCGATGTTCTACACTTCGGAAGGTCGGCGAGCGACGAGCTCGAACGCCACTTCCCCGCGGGCGACTGCTTCGAGGGCCGTGGTCGTGAGCTTTTCGCGCAGCTCGCCGGGCAGTGGCTCTTCGGCGAACTGACTACGAGTGAACTCGTTCAGGCTGCGGGCGTACTTCGCCGCGACCAGAACACCGAGATACTTGCTGTCCGTGCGGCGCGCGAGGGCGCCGGGAGTCACCACATGCATATTGAATCGTCAGCTGAGGAAATAAGTGCTATCGTCCAAGAACCCGATCGACGTCGCTGATGAGGCTGCGAACTTCCTCCTGGAGATCGACTCGCCGGAAGATCCTGAGTGCCTCCGCCTCGAGGATCGTCTCGACCGACCCGACGGCCGCCGCAAGGTTGTCGTTGACGACGACATAGTCGAACTCGGCGGCAGCATTCAGCTCCTCACGAGCAGCCAACAGACGATGGCGGCGGACCTCACCGTCTTCACTGCCCCGCCCGATGAGCCGCTGCGCCAGCTCAGCCCCGTCCGGCGGAAGGACGAATATCGATACGGCATCGGGAACCACGTCCTTCACCTGCCGGGACCCCTGGACGTCGATGTCGAGCAATAGAAAATGGTGCCGATCTCGGGCTTGAACAAGGTTTCGCCGCGGCGTGCCGTAGAGGTATCCGTGCACCTCCGCCCACTCGAGGAGCTCGCCCTCCGCGATCATCCGACGGAACTCCTCCTCCGTGTGGAAGAAGTAGTCGACGCCGTCCCGTTCGGTTCGCCGGGCCGGACGGGTCGTCGCGGAAATCGAGAACTCGACATCGCGGCGCCGCGTGCTCAATTCGCGGGCGATCGTCGTCTTGCCGGCGCCCGAGGGGGCAGCGAAGATGACAGGAAAGGTCCGGATCGTGCCGCGGTCACTCACTCGACGTTCTCCACCTGCTCGCGAAGCCGCTCGATCTCATCTTTGATCGCGACGACCAGGTGAGAGATGGGCGAGTCATTCGCTTTCGAGCCGATCGTGTTGGCCTCCCTGTGCATTTCCTGTACAAGGAACGCGAGGCGCTTCCCCACGGGCTCGTTGGAGGCGGCGTCGAGGAGCTCGAGGAAGAGGTCGTCGTGGGAGCGAAAGCGGACGAGCTCCTCGTTCAGATCCCACCGTTCGGCCAGCATCGCAATCTCCTGCGCGATCCGATCCGGGTCCGGTGCCGCCCCGTCGAGGAGCGCAGCGACTGCCGCTTTCAGCCGGTTTCTCTCCGCCTCGAGACGCTGTGGCGCCCGTTCCGCGATCCGGTCGAGCGCGTCCTCGATCGCGTCGATTCGGCCGCGCAGGTCGGCCTCGAGTCGCTTCCCTTCATCCTCCCGCATCGCGATCACCTGCGAGGCTGCTTCGTCTACGATCGGACGAAGTTCGTCGACTTCGAGCTCGACGCTGTCTTCCTCGTCGTCGGCTCGGACGATGATATCATTGTAGCGAGCGAGGAGCGCCAGGTCGGGTTCGCCTCCGACGTTGAATCGCTCTGACAATTCGCGGAATAGATGGAGGTAGTTCTGAATCCGTTCCTCGTCGAGTCGATAGCCGGACGTTTCCGAGGATCCCTCGCTCGCCTCCCAGCGCGCCGTCAAGTTGACGTGGCCACGGCCGATGCGGGATCGGAGCCACTCCCGGACATCGTTCTCCCACTTTCCGAGCGCGGACGGGAGCCGGGAATTGAGGTTGAAGTATCGGTGGTTGACCGTTCGTAGCTCAACGCGCAGGACCCCGGCGCCGGTCGTGCCCGACGCTTCACCATAGCCGGTCATGCTCCGAATCATCGATCGAGCTCCATCCGAGTAGAATCGTGATCCTGGCTTTCGGCCGGAGGATTGTCGACGTACTTCCTTACACGTGAGGTCGTCAATTCGTGAACCGCCAGCTGACGCCGTAGACGATCCGAGGGAAGGCCGGAGGGACTCCCGGCATATCGATGGCCGTTTGATCGTTCAGGATGTTTTCCCATATCAAGTACGCGCGAACATCGATGATCCTGAGAGTGAAGTAGAAGTTGAGCAACTGGTACGGATCGGTCGACGTGTCGAACGGTAGACCGGGCTCCTCGGGGACGAATGCGCGCCCACGGCGTATGCCCTCGATTCGAACCACCGGCTCCAGCTGGCCTTCATAGTAAGCACGGTGGAAGACGATGCCGGCACGACCGATGGAAGTCGGGACGTACGGCCTGCTCCCCCCGTCGTCGAAATGGGTGTACCATCCTTCCAGTCTCAGGGCGCCCGATGTTCCGGGTACGCCGATGTTGAAGAATGCCTCGCCACCGAGGAGGCTCTCCCCCGAGACCGTCGGCGAACCGCGGTCGAACGGTAAACTGAACGGCCCCAGGTCGGTGCCCGTCGACCCGAACGCAGCGATGCCCAGCGCTCCGAATGGTCCGCTCAACTCGACCCCTCCACGCCATCCTGTGACGTCAGCTACGAATAGGCTGTCAGCGAGGACATCGACGAGGACGGTGTCCAGGGGCTCTTCGGGCGGTCCTTCGATGGTGTCCGGCACCTGAACGGGGAAGTAGTGAGGGACGAAGCGGGTGCCAGCCGTTACCGATCCGAAGACGGACAATGGAGCGAATGGCGTCGCAGTGGCAGTAACCCGCACGCTGCTCGCCGCGGTCCCGTCTGCGTTGGCGAGGTCGCCTTCGGTTTCGAGCCGCAGACCGCGAACTGGCCGGAGGACGCTTCGCAAACCAGCCTCGAACGTTGGCATTGGAGAGGGGGGGTCACCAGAATCGCGAACGCGCGTGGTGGCCTCCAGCCCGAATCGCTCCGATGAGTAGGCCCCACGGAGAACTCCCTGCGTGGTGCGGAGAAGCTCAGGAATCACGGTGTCCGCCTTCTCTTCCGCGGAGCTTCGACCGACGATCGCCTGTAGGAAGAGCCGATCGGTCAACCGTCGCGTTCCACGCAACACCAGGTCGCTCCGGGTATACTCCCTGGGGTAGACCGTGCCACTTCGATCGATCCCGGTGCGGCGCCACTCCAGTTCGAGACCGGTATCGTCGTTGAAGCCGTGGCTCAGGCGGAAGACGGCGTTCGACTGGGAGTAGTCCTCGTTGATCCCCACCCCACTAGTACTGACGATGTCGAAAGCACCCGTAGCCGTCGTGTGACGGCGGATGCCCCGGCTGAAAAGCGCCCGCAGGAGGCGAATCTGGGACGCTCCAGTCCCCAGCTCGACGATCGAGTAGGGCTCCGGCCGGTGAAGCTCGTAGGTCTCGACTTCGACCCGGATCCCCATGAGGGAGCGTTCGATCCGCAGAGAGCTTACATCGTACAGGGAGAGGGCCTCGAGCTCCGGCATTCCGCTTCCCAACGAGTCGAGCTCATAGCCGTTCAGGAACACACGCAAACGAGCGCCAGCGAACCCCATCGCGGTGAGCCCGACGGGACGGCCGAACCCGCCGGCCCGGAAGCGCGTGATTCCGGGGAGCAGCTCCAGGAAGTCGAGTAGGGTAAGGCCAGGCAGTTGGGCGAACTCCTCGCGCGTCCAGACCCAGCTACCGGTAGCCCACCCCGACGGCAGGATATCGGGAAAGGGAGGAATGACCGGTACCTCCACCGACGATTCAGCCTGCTCGCGTAGTTCGGTCGGTATCGTGTCCTCCTCCGCCTCGTCGGGCGGGATCGGGATGCGAACGGTGTCCTCGGGGATGGTATCGGGAGTTACCTGCGCGAGCCCGGCGACGGGGAGGAGCAACACTACGGACAGAAAGGCGACGAGCCAGGCCCACCGAAGGGGCCTGGCTCGCACCGCAAGCGGAAACGCGCCTCTATGAGGCACGAGAGAGAACCCAGTCGACGAAGAGCCGCGTCGGCACACCTGTCGCCCCCTTGGTCTGGTAGGCGAGCTTCCCTTCCCCGTACGCGGTGCCGGCGATATCCAGGTGGGCCCAGGGAAAATCGCCCACGAACTCGCGGAGGAACCAAGCGGCCGTGATGGTCCCCGCGGGACGGCCGCCGGAGTTCTTGATGTCCGCATAGTCCGACTTGATCTGCTCCCGGTATTCCTCGAACATCGGGAGTGGCCAGACCCGCTCACCCACGCGGTCTCCCGCTCGTCGGATCTCCTCGATCAAGCCGTCATCGTTACCGCAAACGGCACTCGCCTGCGCGCCTAGCGCGATCACACAAGCGCCGGTGAGGGTTGCGGCGTCAACCACCGCCGCCGGATCGAACCGACGCAGGTACGACAACGCGTCCGCCAGGATCAAGCGGCCCTCGGCGTCCGTGTTGACCACTTCGATCGTCTTCCCGAGGTGGCTCCGGATCACGTCGCCAGGCTTTATCGCCCTACCAGAGAGCAAGTTCTCCGATGACGGGATCACTCCAACCACGTTGGCCGGAACGTCGAGCTCGCCAATCGCATGCATCGCCCCCAGGACTGCAGCACCTCCACACATGTCGAACTTCATCTCCTCCATCCCCTGCGATGGCTTGATGGAGATTCCGCCCGCGTCGAAGGTCAGACCCTTGCCGAGTAGCACGAGGGGCTTGGCCTCCGCAGGGCCCTTGCGATGCTCGAGGACGATCAGTCGAGGCTCCTGCTCTGAGCCCTGGGCGACGGCGAGGATCGCCCCCAGCCCTTCCTGCTCCATCTCGGACGGGCCGAGTATCGTCACCTTCATCCCGAATGTCGATGCGATCCCCCTCGCACGCTCGGCGAGATACTCGGGGGTGGCGTAGTTCCCCGGGAGATTGCCGAGCGTTCTCGCGAGGCTCTCCCCATTTCCGAGGGCCGATCCGACTCGTACTCCCGCCTCCATTGCGGCCACTCGCTCCTCGACGGGCTCGAGGATATCCATGCGCCGCAGCCCGGGCTGGGAGGCGTTGTTCTCCCTCTTCGTCTTCAGCTCATCGAACGAATAGCTGCCGAGAACGGCGCCTTCTGCAAGGGCTCGCGCATTCTTGACAGTCACGTTCTCAGAGGGTTGCCGGTCCTGCAGCGGCGCGAGGGTCGCCAAGCTCGCCACGCCAAGTCTTCCCGCCTGCTTCACAGCCGTCGCCGCGGCCCGTCTGATCCGTTCGAGGTCGAAGTCCTCCCGCTTCCCCAGTCCGATCAGGAGCACTCGTTCGGCGGCGATGGCCCCTTCCGGAGGGTAGAGTAGCAAATGCTGCCCCTCCCGAGCCTTGAAGTCGCCGCGCTGCAGCACTTCGGAGATTCGACCGCTCAGACGCTCGTCGACCCCAGCGACAGGGGCAGCCAGAGATCCCCTATCCTCGAAGAGCATCACCGCGAGCAGCGGAGTCGAGTAATCGACGCAATCGGCCTGAACGACAGCTATTTCCATGGGACGATGAATACCGTAAACGAGGACGGGGGAACACTGTGGCTCCCCCGGCCTCGTTTACATGTTCTCGATGATCGCGCGCCCGAAGTCCGACGTCGAAACCTTGGTCGCCTCTTCCATGAGACGGTGGAAGTCGTAGGTCACCGTCTTTTGATCGATTGCGCCCTGCAAGCCCTGCACGATCAAGTCGGCAGCGTCGCCCCACCCCAGGTAGCGTAGCATCATCTCGCCCGAGAGGATGACCGAGCCGGGGTTGACCATGTCCTTGCCGGCGTACTTGGGGGCCGTACCGTGCGTGGCCTCGAAGATCGCATGGCCGGTCACGTAGTTGATGTTGGCCCCCGGAGCGATGCCGATTCCGCCGACCTGGGCGGCCAGGGCATCCGAGACGTAATCCCCATTCAGATTTAGCGTGGCGATGACGTCGTATTCGCGAGGCCGCGTGAGAATCTGCTGCAGGAAAGCATCCGCGATCACGTCCTTCACGATGATCTTGCCGGCGGCCTCCGCTTGCTGCTGGGCGTCGTTGGCGGCCGTCGCTCCGCTCTGCTCCTTGATCCTGTCGTACTCGGCCCAGGTGAAGACGTGGTCTCCAAACTCGCGCTCGGCGACTTCATATCCCCACGTCTTGAAGGCCCCCTCCGTGAACTTCATGATATTGCCCTTGTGCACGAGCGTCACGGAGCGGCGCCCGTTCTGGAGGGTGTACCGGATCGCGGCCCGCATGAGACGCTCGGTTCCCTCGATCGAAACCGGCTTGAGCCCGATTCCGGACGTCTGGGGAAAGCGAATCTTCCCGTACTGCTCGGGGAATTGCTCCTCGAGCAGCTGAATCAGGCGCGAAACTTCGGCCGTCCCCTCCTGGAACTCGATGCCGGCGTAGATGTCCTCCGTGTTCTCACGGAAGATGACCATGTCCACATCGCCCGGGGAGCGGACCGGTGAGGGTACACCGTCGAACCACCGAACGGGTCGCACGCAGGCGTACAAGTCCAGCTTCTGCCGGAGTGCGACGTTCAGCGAGCGGATTCCGCCGCCCACCGGCGTGGTCAGCGGTCCCTTGATGCCGACGAGATAGGTGCGGAACGCTTCGAGCGTGGCCTCCGGGAGCCAGTCTCCGGTTGCGTTGAAAGCCTTCTCACCGGCCAGAACCTCCATCCACTGGAGCTTCTTCGCTCCTCCATACGCCTTCTCGACTGCCGCGTCGAGAACGGGCTGCGAGGCGGCCCAGATGTCGACACCCGTGCCGTCCCCTTCGATGAATGGAACGATTGGGTTCGAAGGAACCTGCAACTCCTCGTTCTGGATCGTGATCTGCTCGCCCGCCTCGGGCGGAGCAGGTTGCCAGCCGTTCACCATGGTTACGTCGTCGGTTCGATGTGGTGCTGAGGTCGGATAAACAGAAACGGGGCGCCGCGGGCGAACCGCTGCGCCCCGATTGCGCCGATTGGCGTCCCGTCAGCGCTCGGCGATCGGGGCTACCCGGAGCCCCCGCGGCCCGACATAGTCGGCCTTCGGCCGAATGAGGCGGTTGTTCGCGTACTGCTCGAAGAGGTGTGCCGTCCAGCCGGTCACCCGTGACATCGCGAAGATCGGGGTGAAGAGATCCGTGTCGATCCCCAGTGTCGTATAGACCGAGGCGGAGAAGAAATCGACGTTCGGGTAGATCTTCTTGCCCGACTTCTCCATCTCGACAGACATCGCCTCGCGTACGCGGTCCGATAGATCGAGCCAACGCGTCTCCTGCCCGCCCTCCATGATCTGGTCGGCAAGCTCGCGAAGTACGGTCGCCCGGGGGTCCGTCGCCTTGTACACCCGGTGGCCGAACCCCATCACGCGCTCTTTGCGCTCGAGCGCCTCCTGGACCCACGTCGCCGGGTCCGTTCCGCTCGATTCGATCGCGTCCAGCATCTTCATCACTCGGGTGTTCGCCCCGCCGTGGGCCGCCCCCTTCAAGGTGCCGATGGCCGAAACGACGGCCGAGTAGATGTCCGAAAGGGTCGCGGCCGTAACGCGGGCAGCGAAGGTCGATGCGTTCATTCCGTGCTCCGCGTGCAACACCAGGGCGGCGTCGAGGGTGCGGGCGCGGAGCTCCTCCGCCTCCTCGCCGTTCAGCATGTATAGGAAGTTGGCGGCCGTCGATACCCCGGTCTGAGGGTCAACGGGCTCCCTTCCTTTCCGGATCCGGTCGAATGCGGCGATAATCGTCGGCATCTTCGCCGTGAGCCGGATGGCCTGGCGGCGATTGGCTTCTGTCGAGTTGTCGTTGGCTTCGGGATCGGTGAGGGCGAGAGCGGAAACGGCGGTCCGGAGGGCGGCCATCGCGTCCGCGTCTTTGGGAAAGCTCCGGAGAAGCGCGACGACCTCGTCGGAGAGCCCACGCTCCGCATCCAACTCTTGTTTCAACCCATCCAGCTCAGCCTGGTTCGGCAACCGAAGATTCCAGAGCAGGAAGGCGACTTCCTCGAAGGTCGTGTTTCGAGCCAGGTCGTCGATGTCGTATCCCACATAGATCAGCTCCCCCAGCTCTCCGTTGATCTGACTGAGTTCCGTCTGACCAATGACGACTCCTTCTAGCCCGGTATTGGTGCTCATCTCACTTCCTGGAACCTGGATTCAAGCCCGCATGTGCGAGCCATTGATCAACGGACGGGGCGGCCGAAAAGGAGAACTGCCCGATCGGACGCAACTACCGATCGGGCGAGAAAAGTGCCGATTTCCGATCAAGATCGTGAGTATAAGCGGCGAACGGGGCGGCAGGCAAGAGTGCCTCGACGGACCAACGAACGAGGCTCACGCGGAGACGCGAAGGCGCGAAGACGTAAAGCGAAGATGGATAAAAATGAGGTCCTCTTCGCGGACTTCGCGCCGTCGCGTGAGCCTAGGCATTTTGCGGTAGAATAACCGGATAGCGGCAAATGTGACCACCATGGTTACGTTGGAAACAGGCTGGATTCTCACCTGTCAGAGCGAGGTTTGACCATGGCCATCCTGGCGCTCGGCGTCTTTTCGATCCTGCTGGCCCACTCCTCGGCCCAGAGTGCAGTGGCTCAGCCCGGCGATCCCATCACCTTCGCGCGAGACGTTGCGCCGATCCTCCAGGAGAACTGCCAGGCCTGTCATCGTCCTGGGTCCATCGGGCCGATGTCGTTGATGACGTACGAGGAAGTCCGCCCCTGGGCACATGTGATCAGGCTTCGGGTCGAGACCCGCACGATGCCGCCCTGGCACATCGACGATGCCGTGGGCATCGCGAAGTTCCAGAACGACGTCTCGCTGAGCGACGAGGAGATCGATTCGATTGTACGGTGGATCGAGGGCGGTATGGAGCGGGGCGATCCCGCGGACCTCCCCAAACCGATCGACTGGCCTGACGGACGCGGGTGGCAGCGGGCCCAGGAGCTCGGTAAGCCCGATCTCGTCATCCGGTCGGACCCGTACACCGTCCGGGCAAGCGGTCAGGATCAATGGTGGAGTCCGGTGGTGGAAACCGGTCTCCATGAGTCCCGCTACGTCCGCGCGATCGAGCTGAAGCCCTCCGACCCCCTCGGCAATCGAGTGACCCATCATGTTATGCTGTTTACCCTGCACGACGGTCGGCAGGAGCTGTTGACCGAGTGGGCGATGGGGAAGGTCGGCGAAGTCATGCCCGCAGAGACCGGGCGCCTCATCGAAGCCGGCTCCGAAATCAGGTGGGACATACACTACTCTCCCATCGGCCAAGAGGTGCCTGACGACCGTGTCGAGCTCGCACTCTGGTTCCATCCGGAAGGGTACGAGCCGGAGTATCGCAACGCATTGGAGCTCTTCCGAGCGGAGCCGATGGACGGGCGGCCGCGCGGAGCAGCCATCGACATCCAACCCGGCGAGGTCCGGACGGTCCAGGGCATCCATCGATTGGAACAGCCGGTTAGGATCGAAAGCTTCCAGCCCCACATGCACTTGAGGGGTCGGGAGATGACACTCGAGGTGATCTATCCGGATGGCCGGCGGGAAATCCTCAGTCGCATCGATCGCTTCCACCACAACTGGCAGATCAGCTACCGGTACGCCGAGGAGGTGATGCCTCTGTTACCGGCCGGGTCCAGGCTCGTCCTCACAGCAGTGCACGACAACAGCGAGCAGAACCCGAACAACCCCGACCCGTCGCAATGGGTGGGTTTCGGGCGTCGTACAGTAGACGAGATGGCCCACGCCTGGATTGGGATCACCCATCTCGATCAGGAGGGGTACGAGCGGCTTCTCCGTGAACGGGAAGCGAAGGCGACCAGCCGTTAAGCGGCAACCGAGAGCTCGTGCATCGCCCGGTTGCTTCAGCGGGGAGGGGGCGATAAGATCCAAATTCGGCTTCTTTTGTTTACCACCCCTTGTGACACTCGGTCTCCACCTCCTCCTGCTGACGGCCCACGCCACAGCGTCGCCCGCTGGCACCAGCATCACCACAGCGAAGCCTCTTCTCACTCAACCCTCCGGAGGGACGCCTCATGCGCGCTGGCTTACGATTCTTCCGACTCGTTCCGCTCTCCGCCGTTCTTCTCGCCTGTAGCGACACGTCAGGTCCATCGGATAACGGTCCGCCGGACGGACTCATTACCATCAGCGGAACCATCGACAATCGGACGGAGGCCACTATCCCTGAGAACACCAGGCTTCTGCTCGTATGGGGAGTTAGCGCGACATCCCCCGACTACACCTATGTGTTCGGCGAAGGGACGATCGATCGCAACAACGGTACGTTCGAGCTCGTCCTGGAGGAACCTCCTCCAAGTGCCGCTTTGAACGCCGACGCGCTCGGCGTTGGTGTTATCGCGGCAACCACCAACACCACCGTAAGCACAGGGGACGACATCGAAATCGTGCCGCCCTCAGAGATCGTCGGTGCGACGGGTTGCTGCGGAGTGATCTACGTGAAGGACTCGAACGTCGCTACTACCGTGCGGCCATGGGCGGAGGCGTTCGCCCCTGGATACACGGTGGGCGTGGGTGAGGACGTGCCCGGCAGCAGTTACGACAAGTTCGTACCGGCCGATGCCTCGGACGTGGTGCTCATCATCGACGAGGTGACCAACATCGAGCTGGTCAACTGGTCGTAGGGAGCGGCTTACGCCGTCGACGTGTCTCGGGAATCGCCCTGGCGTCTCCCGATTCGTATGGGAGTCGGCTGGCTTTTGGGCGGATGGACACGCGGACGTCGGCGGCTCGGATCTGCACGGGTTGATGCTGTCTGGCGGTCTTCGCTTTTGACTATCGAATCGATCGATATCCCCCTGCCGTTCGGCTTCCTTGATATCATCTTGCATCTTTTGTGGATTTACGGATCGACCCAACAGGGCTATCTGTTAGGAGAGCACGTGTCTATAAGAAAAACGAGCATCGAGATAGACGGCGGCCTTCTTGAGGAGGTGCGTCGAGTACTAGGGACGCGGACACTCAGGGAAACCGTAGAACAGGCGTTCCTCGCCGTGCTGCGTGAACGGGCCCGTCGCGAGGAGATCGAGGCGCTCAGTTCAATGGATGGCATGGATCTCGACGACCCTGAAGTCATGGCGTCGGCGTGGCGAGATTGAGCGCGCGATAGCTGGTCGACAAGAGCGCACTGGCTCGGATGCCCATGACACGTGTGCATGAGCGACTGGCGCCGATCATTGCTGCGGGAGAGGCGGCTAGCTGCGCGTTGGTCGATCTCGAAGTGCTCTTCAGTGCGCGGAATGCGAGGGAATACGAGCGGATTCGTTCGAGGCGAGAATTGTCATACCTGCACGTGCCGAACAGCGACGCGATCCTGAATCGCGCGATCGAGGTACAGGGGAAGCTCGCAAAGCGCGGCCAACACCGTATCCCGATTCCCGATCTGATCATCGCCGCAGCGGCCGAGTCCGCCGGGCTCACGGTCCTGCACTACGACGCGGATTTCGATCTGATCGCAGCGGTTACATCCCAGCCAGTCGAGTGGCTCGTTCCTCGCGGGACCGTATAGCAGTCGCCTAATCGGTAGGTCATGGCTCTTCGCATTCAAGAGCGGCTGAGCCACGGCGGCTAGAGGCCGAACCGAAGAGCGCCTTCGGGGCCGCGGGTGAACTTGAACGCCCACCGCCCTGCTCCAAGCCCTCGACCCCGCCGGGGTCCTCGATGACTCCGTCCACGGTGATGAACTGCGAAACGACGACCTTTGCCCATGACCACGCTCCCCCGGTTTTGCGTTGGTGCCGATGAACGATAGGCGTTTCGATCCGTCATCTGAGCGGCGAAGGCCGCTCGGTCGGAACCCTCCGCGTAGCGACTATCCGGTAGGTAGACCTCGAAGGTGAGCAGGCCCTCAGGCTCGAACCCGGGGTCGACTTCCTGGAGTATCGAAAGGCTACGCAGCAGTAGCCCCGCGCCGACGATGAGGATCACGGAGAGTGCTACCTCCGAGATCACCAGGAGCCGGCGGAGGCGCTGGCGACCGGCGGCGGCCGTCGAGCGCTGTCCACCGTCCCGGAGCGATTCCGCCATCGCGCGCTGCGTCAGGTGGATCAATGGCGCGATGCCAAAGATCAGGCCGGTCAGCACGGCCACACCCAGGGTGAAGACGAGGACCGGCGGATCCAGCGTGACGGAGTCGGCGCGGGGAATGCTACCCGGGCTCGTCGCCAGCAGTGCACGTAGCCCCAGCTGACCGAGCAGGAGCCCGGCGGTACCACCGGCGGTTGCCAGAACCGCGCTCTCCGTCAGGAACTGGCGCAGCAACCGCCGTCGACCCGCACCCATCGCCGCACGAACCGCGATCTCCTTCTGCCGGCCCTCCGCGCGGGCGAGCAGCAGGTTAGCGACGTTCGCGCAGGCGATCAGCAGCACGAGGGCCCACAGCCCCCAGCAGGATGAGGAGTGCTGGACGGACGCCCCCCACGACTTCCTCCCGCAGGCTCTTCACCACGATGGCGTGCGTCGAATCGTTGGGCACGTGAGTGTTGGGCGCGATATCGCTCCAGCTCCCGAGGAGTATCTCCATCTCGCTGCGGGCTTGCTCCAGGGTAACTCCGGGAGCGAGCCGCCCGACCAGGTTGAGGAAGTGCGACCCACGGTTGGTGGGATTCCCCCCGATCGCCGCTGGCGTCCACACGTCCACACCCGCCTCCTCCACGTCGAACCCCTCCGGCATCACCCCAACCAGGGTCCCGAGCGTGCCATTCAACTCGATGCCACGACCCACGATAGAAGGGTCGCCGCCGAAGGCGCTTCGCCAGAGCCGATGGGAGATGACGGCGACGGGCTCGCCACCCGGCACGTCCTCTTCGGCGACGAACGCGCGCCCCAGCTCCGCCGGAACCCCAAGCGTGGGAAACAGCTCGGCCGTCGCGATAGCCGCCACCACGCGGACGGTTCGTCGATTCCCGACAGGCTGACGGACCCCGTGCGCCACGCTCCGATCGAAGAGAATGATCGGGTGCTCTGCTGAAGGTCACGATACTCGGGCGGCGAGATCCAGAACTCGTCGAAGCCGAGCGTCGGGAACTGACTGTGGATGAAGGCCAGCCGATCGGGGTCGCGAAAGTCGAGCGGCTTCAGCAGAACGGTGTTTACGACGCTGAAGATCGCGCTGTTCGCGTCGATGCCGAGCGCCAGCGTCAGCACAGCCACAGTCTGAAGCCGGGGCTCCTCAACAGTGTGCGGATCGTGTAGCGGAGATCCTGCATCAAGGTGATCAATGGAGACGCTCCTGAGTAGACGTGGCGAGCAGGCGGTGACGCGGTCGCATGAGGTCGGCGCAAATGCTGAATATTTGCATCCGCGTCGGGGGGCGTCAACCTCTTGTGTACGGACGGTCGCGCCGGATCAGCAACGCGGATCGTGCCTCCATGCTTGACGACGATTACGCCTTCCGGTAGCCTGCCAGTGAGACTTCTCGTCCCCTTTCGAGGTGGCCTGGCGGAGGGCTCGACAATGCTTTACGAGAGGACGCCCTATGACGAATGCCGTTCGCGCCGCGAGATAGGTGAGACACGCGCGGTCCTGGAGCGCGAGTACGGTAAGTGGCTCGATCGCGTCGTGCTTTTCGGATCTCAGGCTCGGGGGGACGCGACCTCTGACTCAGACATCGACCTTCTCGTAGTTCTGCGGCGAGAGGTCGTCGCAAGTGAGGAGGTTGCCCGGATGAGTCGTCATCTTGCAGATATCTCCCTTCGACACGACGTCGTAGCGAGCTGTGTCTTCGTCTCGGATGAGCGGTTCCAGAATGGGGCAAGTCCCTTTCTGATGAATGTTCGTCGCGAGGGAGTCGCGGCGTGACGTCAGAGCAGGAGGCACTAATCGCGAAGGCGGAGCGAAGTCTGGCGGCGGCGAAGACATTGCACGCGGAAAAGCATCCCGACTTCGCCATATCTCGATTGTATTACGCGATGTTCTATCTTGCCGAGGCGCTTCTTCTGGGTGACGGTCTCACTTTCTCCAGGCACTCTGCGGTAATCGCGGCATTCGGCAAGCACTTCGCGAAGACCGCGAGGCTTCCGGCCGAGTACCACCTGTTCCTCAGAGAAGCCCAGGACATGCGGAATCTCGGCGACTACGATACGGGAGCGACGCTCACCGAGGCTGATTCAGCTGAGCAGCTGCGGCGCGCCGACGACTTTCTTCAGGTAGCGCAGCGGTTTTTGGACGACATGTCCAAGCGGTGATTTTTCGCGCTCCGAAAGATCAGCGGAGCGATCCGCCGCTCCCGCCCTCGGTGTCCGGATACGGACAACCGTTTCCCGCAGTGAACAAGCGCAGACAGGAGCGAGTCAACGCCTCCTTCCGCGTAACGCATTGCTTCATCGACTGTTGCGGCAGTGCCCGCGACGCGACACTTCGTCCTTTGAAGGCCCCTCCATCGAAGCGCAGCGGCCACCGGCGCGCCCTCTCGGAGTCCGGGGCACTCGGCGGGCGCGGCCCCTTGCGGATATGGCCGCTGCACACTGACAGCACCAGACCACCGTTCTTGGACCGGACTCAACCTTCGTGTGTTATATTTTCGGGATGTTTTGGCACGCACGTCGTGCCAGCGACCGCTCGAGATCAGCCTTTATCACTGCTTGGGGTCATGAAGTTTGACGATGTGTAACGCGCCTGAAAACCTAGATTCTGTGCTTCCATCGCTACGCCAGCTCGCTCAGTAGTGGCGCCTTCCCGCCCATGAAGCGCCTCGCGCACTGTGCCTTGAGCCGATGGCTCTCGCTGCTCGCACTTGCTTGTGCGATGCAGTCAGCGTCGCTTGCGCCGAGTACTGAGCGAGCACGAGAGGCGAAGATTGGTGCGGTCCTCCCATACCCCTTCGCCGAAGCGGTCCGCCCGGAAACCGGGCCGGTGGAGCTCTCGAATGAGGGGCGCGGCCCGAACGCCTCCACGTCGCAAGGTTCCGGAGATACTGGAGCCGTGCCGATACCGCCCGGTGCGGGCGGACCGACCCAACAGTACCGGCAGACTGTTTCCCCACTTCGACCGGGACACGTCCTGGTCATTCGCCCTTTCGCCGAGCGTCTTCCCTACTACGCCACCGCCCCGCCGCTCGAGTCGTAGCACTCCTTCTCAGATCCTTACGAATCGGACAGGACGGGCGCTCGCGAGCGGTCGCATCCTGTTCTCATCCGCATGCGGCCAAGCGCCGCAAGGGGAAGCCATGCTCGTTTTCGCCGTTGCACTACAGGCGGAGGCTTGGCAGTGGATTCAGGGCAATTGGGTGTCGGTCGTGGTGATGCTCGGGATGATTGGCCTGATCGTAGTCCTAGGCCTGTTGGCCCTCGCTCCGGATCCGCCATCCGACGAGCCGGAGATTTCAAAGCGCGACCGGAAGGATCGAGGGCCAGATGTGAAATCGAGGTGAACGCCATCTGAATGACGCTAAGCTGCTACCCTGCCTTCCCATCCGTCACTGGGGAGGCAGGGTAGTAATTTCGAAAATTCTCTTCTCAGGAATCGACCCGACTGCAGGCGACCAGAAGCAGTGACGTATTGGGTCTCCATCTTGATTCGACAGTGTACCCGGTCCGTTGTTTGACACCGGCCGTGTATCGTGGAAGCTTTGTCCGGTATCGACAGACGTTCCAGACGTATCTCCACTTCTGCGTCCGGTCCCGACGAACGGCTCACTCCGATCATAGCCCGTGTTCCAGATCGATCGTCTCCTCTTAGGCGGAGCGGTACTGCTGCTGCTCGCAATCGTCTCGAGTAAGTTCTCCGCACGAGTCGGCTTGCCCGTTCTCGTGCTATTCCTGGTGGTCGGAATGCTTGCGGGCTCGGAGGGGATCGGAGGGATCGCCTTCGAGAACTATGCGCTGGCCCATGGGATCGGGACCGTCGCGCTGGCGACAATCCTGTTCGATGGCGGCCTGAGGACGCCGTTGCGAGCGATCCGCGTCGCCTGGAAACCGTCGATTCTGTTGGCGACCGTGGGGGTCCTCATTACCTCGCTGGTCACCGGAATCGCGGCCGCCCGAATTCTCGACATCTCCCTCCTCGAGGGGATCCTTCTCGGAAGCATTGTTGGCTCGACCGACGCGGCCGCCGTCTTCTCTCTGCTCCGGTCTGCCGGAGTAAATCTGAAAGAGCGCCTTTCCGCAACGCTCGAACTGGAGAGCGGATCCAACGATCCGATGGCAGTCTTTCTGACCGTGGGTCTCCTGGAAGTCCTCTTGGGCGGGATGGATCTCGGGCCCGGACTCGCGGGGTTCTTCGTCCTCCAAATGGGGGTTGGGGCGGCTGTCGGGCTGGGGGTGGGTTGGGCCGCAGTACGCTTGATCAATCGGATCAATCTCGAGGCCGCAGGGCTCTATCCTGTACTGACCGCCTCATGTGGGATGCTGGCATACGGAGCCGCCGCCACGCTTTCGGGAAGCGGGTTTCTGTCGGTGTACCTTGCCGGCATCGTCCTCGGGAACAGCCGAGTCGTCTTTCAGCGGGGTACGCTGTTCTTCCACGATGGTCTCGCCTGGGCAGGACAGATCACAATGTTCGTCGTGTTGGGACTCTTGAGTTTCCCGAGCGCGTTGGTGAACATTGCTGGCCCCGGGCTGACCATCGCCATCGTCCTGACATTGATTGCCCGGCCGCTGGCGGTTGTGCCGCTCCTCCTTCCCTTCGGCTTCAATGTAAGGGAGATCGCTCTGGTTTCCTGGGTCGGATTGAAGGGGGCGGTCCCCATCATCCTCGCCACCTTCCCGCTCCTTTTTGGTCTTCCCGATGGTGATATCCTCTTCAATGTCGTCTTCTTCGTCGTTCTTGTGTCGGCGATCACGCAGGGGTGGTCACTACCGCTCCTTGCCCGGAACCTCGGGCTCGCAGAAGAAATCGTATCCGTTCCCCCTGTTACTCTTGAGATCACGTCACTTCGTGACGTCGATGCCGACATCGTCGAATACACGGTAACCGAGGAAACCCGAGCCGCCGGGAAGCGGCTGAACCAGCTTGCCCTTCCCGACGGCGTCGTGGTCGCGATGATCGCTCGGGAGAACGCCCTCATTCCTCCTCGTGGATCGACGCAAATCGCACCGGGAGATCACATCTTTCTCGTTCTGCGTCCAGCAACACGGCTGCTCGTGGATCGTGTCTTTAGCCGGGATCGAACGACTCATGCAGAACTTCCCCCACTCGTAGAGTTTCCGCTGACGGGTTCGGCCACCGTCGACGAACTGTGGCAGTTCTATGGGATCCAACTCGGAATCGGCGGAAGTCAAACTCTGGACCAGGTCCTTCGAGAGCGACTCGGGGCCGACTTGCGACCTGGAAGCACCCTCGTCGTGGAAAACTTCGCTTTGTACGTGCGGGAGATCGTGGACGGACGGATCACGACAGTTGGGCTTGCGATTTCCGAGAGCCTCTCGCCAGACCGTGTCATCCAGCCCACTCCCTTCGAGGAAGACGGGTCTGGTTCGGAGTGAGTATCTGGCAAGTCATTCCGGCTTCGGGCCGAGATTTCGAGCACGGACGCCAGCTACTTCGATCGACTGGATCGAGGCTCACTCTTCTTCAGCGACATCGTCCCTTTCCTGCTTCGTCGGAAAACCGCATCGCCTCGATCCCTTCCTCCGTCGTCTCCTCAAATCCTGGACAACTCTGAACTCCGCCTTGGTCTCAGCACGCATGAAGGCGAACCATGCTGCGATGGCGATTAGCACAACCAACAGAGCCAACCCGAGGGTGAGGACAGTTTCCATGAGTGGTCTCCTCTGTCCGTGATTCCCGCAGGGAGAGGCCTGCCGGCTTAGATCACAATGCTATTGCCGTTCGGTGATTGTGCTGTCGACTTCGCCGTCGAGAGTGTCCGCGGCCTCATTGTCTCCAAGCTCAACTTCGATCCCAGAGTCCATACTTGCCCTGGCCCGCGCGAAGCCCTGAAGGCCTTGACGGATGGACCGACGAGCGCTCTCGAGCCGCTCCTGACCGCCGCGCTCTACCGCGTCGAGCGCCAATTCGACCCCCCACCGTAGCTCTCGTACCGCCGAGCCGTACAAGATAGACAGTTCCAAACAACCAGAGGGCGACACCGGCGACGGTCCCCGCTGCGAGGGCGCGAGGCTCGTCGCCACCTACACGGTGCTGCTCCTGCTGCTCGCGCTCAGTCAGTGGGTGCTGGCGTGGATTTTCGGGCATGAACCGCCGCCCTCTCTCCTCCATCTCCCCGTGCCGAACCTGACGTTGGCGTACCTGCTCGGCGGGGTAACAACCGGCACTGTGCTGGGCGTCCCTGGCCGCTTCGGCAACCGGGTGCAGGCTGATGAAAGAACCGAATACCACCACCTCCGGGCGGCCGAGGTCTCTCTGCCGCGTGCAGGGCTCGAAGCGGGGTTTTCTGATGGCCTCCGAGTCCCACTGCGCTGCCCCATTCGCCTGCATCTCAGGTCCGCACGCATAGAGCAGGGCTGTTATGAGGCAAGGGAGCGCGGCACGCGATCCAGGTTGCTCCCCGCATATATCGACATCATGCTGGCCGTGGACGACATCGAAGCGGCACGCACCGCCGCCGCCGAGCTGGGGGAGATCGCTGGCGAGATGAGCGCCCCATTGCTGCGGGCCGTTGCCGCGCAGGCGAAGGGGGCCGTCCTCCTGGCCCGTGGAGACGCCCGGAACGCACTCCCTGCTCTGCGCGAGGCCTTGACGGGCTGGCAGGAGCTCGAAGCGCCGTACGAAGCCGCACGTGTCCGCGTCCTGATCGGGCTCGGCTGCCGAGAGCTCGGGGACAAGGAAACCGCGGAAATGGAGATCGACGCCTCCCGCCGCGTCTTCGAACAGCTCGGTGCAATACCAGACCTCAGCCGTGTAGAGGAGCTCTCCCGGATCGAAGGGCCGAAGTCAGCAGGCGGTCTGACCCCGCGCGAGATTCAGGTGCTTCGCCTGGTCGCCACCGGTAAGACGAACAAAGTCATTGGCGCCGAGTTGTTCATAAGCGAGAGAACGGTGGATCGGCACGTAAGCAGGATACTGGCGAAGCTGGGATTATCGTCCCGGTCGGCGGCTACCGCGTTCGCTTATGAGCACGACCTCCTGGAGCTACGGCCATCGGCGGGAGGATAGTAGCCCATACACGAGAGTCGGGCTGGGCCCCCGCGAAACGCCAGACGGCATCGAGTTGCTTTGGATACAGCCGTCGATAATCCGTGAGGGCTTCGACGGCGACGTCGGTCCCGATCTTGTTGCGGAACTTGAAGCAGTCTGCCACCGTCTTGGCCGTGCTGACCCGCACCGTCACCCCCCTACGTCGGCGGCATCGTTCGTAGTCACGAATCCTCGGCTCTTATTGTTAAGTGCCGAGAAAACGTGACAATCGCACTCGTGTGAAGCAAGTGGGGGAACCGTGATACTATGGCGAGAAAAGAAGCTGAAGGGGACCCTCCGCTTTGTCGGGCCGCGATGCCTGAGAAGCCGTGGTGAACGGGTTTGGCGTGCTCGATCCTGGCAGGCAGGATATCGCGGACTAATGGCCTTGAGGATGGTTGCTGGAAGCCCGGGGGTCCCCTACGTTGCTTTCCTCACGTCATCGCCTACCCCACCCAACGCCAATCGGTCGCCGAGTCTCCGACCCGATCACCACATCGCCTGATCAATGGAAGCGAACGCCGTCACCTCCTGGACAGACACAACGACAGAATCTCTCGAGGGCGCCCTTGCCCACACCGAACGGGATGCGGAGCTGGCGCTACGCGCCGAGTCTGCAGTTCACCGGGAGCTGAAGAGAGTCCGGAATTCCGCTGTGCAGGGGGCGCTCAAGGACCTCAGGAAGAGTCTCGCCGAAGCTGAACAGCTTGCGGACGCGCTCCGCGAGTCGGTGCGGGTTCTGCGCGCAGGTTGGACATTCGATGAGCGTACCCACCTTGAATCCGGCGCCTACACGACCGAGCTCCTCGGCGTCGCGAGGGAGCAAGGGGTGAAGCTGTTCGAGCAAGACGAGCGGATCCTCAGCTATCCCTCGCTCGTCCGTTTGCTGCCCGGCGAGGCTGCCGTCGAGATCGATCGCAAACGCGAGAAGCGAATCCGGCCGTCCGTCCTCGCCGAACTGCTCGGCGCGCGCCAACAGAAGCCGCCACGGTTCAAGCCCGAGCCGTTCCTGGAAGCCCTTCTGCGAGCGTATCGCCTGGCTCTGCCGGAGAAAAAGGGACGAGCGATGGGCTCGACCGTGTCCCTCCTCGAGATTTATCAGATTCTGACTCTCTTCCCCGGGAGTGCTCGGGATTACACCAAACAGGAGTTCGCACGGGACATCTATCTTGTCGACCAGAGCGGCGTGCGAACACGGGAAGGATTGCGCGTGAGCTTCCCCGCGGCGACCGGGACCAAGTCCGGCGGCACCCTTTCGACCGTCACGCGGGAGGGCGAGCTGAAAGTGTACTACGGCGTAGCGTTCCGGCCATGATTAGACCCGAGGATTACGTCGAGTTCGTCCGCCGGGAATATCTCGGGGAATTCGTACGTTCCGGAGGGGCAACAGTGAAGTTCGTGCTGCCACAGGACGGCCTCTCCATCGCCAATGTCGGGGAGGGATTGAGGCGAGCCGCGGAACAGGAAGGGTTTGTCTACGCACGGGTAGACGCGGCCGCCGTGAAGGTACACATGATCGACAAGGTGTTCAACGCCATTGCACGGCAGGTCGATTGGAACGCTCTCGCCTGGCACGTTGTCCGCGAAACCCTAGGCGAGTTGAGATTTGATATCCCGTCGGGCGAGTCTCGGCCGACACTGGAGGAGATCGCTTGCGCCAACGACTACGATCCCGCCGAGCTGCGTCGCGAGTTCAATCGGCGACTGCAGACCAAGCTGTTCCGCGACTACCAGATGGCGCAGGAGTTCCGGATCGCGATGATCCGATTGTGTCAAGCCCAGGTGGACGCCAGCGCGGCTGCGCAGACCACGGCGATAGCGATCACCGATTGGCTGACGGGTGACCTAAAACGAATCGTCGCGCTCAAACCTGCGCTGATCTTCCAGAGGATCGGCCGGCACAATGCGCGGCACATGCTGTTTTCGCTGGCCTGGTGGTTGACCCGAGCGGGCCGGGCCGGGCTCGTGCTCGAGCTGGACGTCCGCCGCTGCTTGCTGGCACGCCGTGCTGACGTGCCGCCGGATTCCGTGCACTACTCGAAGCCGGCGACACTCGATGCCTATGAAGTGCTGCGACAACTGATCGACGCGACCGACGAGCTGAGCTATTGCTTCACGCTGGTTTCTTGCGCGCCGGAATTCCTGACGGACCCCGCCCGCGGTGTCGACGCATACCTCGCGCTCAAGTTGCGAATCTGGGACGACGTTCATGATGCCCGGCGGGCAAATCCTCTGTCTGCATTGGTCCGCCTGACCGCTAACGCTCCACCGCTCGAGGAGCGCGCATGAACGAACGTCAGGTGCAGCAACGGCGTGCCATCGAGGCTTTGCGCTCCGGCGTTCCCAATCGTGATGCCGTGAGGGCATTGGGTTCTACCCAGGGCGCCATTGAACACAGCTTCGTCCAAAAACTCGTGGAGGTGCGCAGCGGCGCGAACGCGGGGGGTCTCCTGGTGGCCGGGGGCTTCGGAACCGGGAAGTCGCATCTCCTGGAGTTTCTGCAGCATCGGGCTCTCGAAGAGCGATTCGTGGTCAGCGAGGTGGTGATCAGTAAGGAGACGCCGCTGCACGATCCGGCAAAGATTTTCCGTTCCGCGATCGCCGCGGCGACGCTGCCGGACAGACGCGGGGACGCGCTCACGGCGATCGCCACGGCGCTCCGCTTCGACAGCCCCGACTACCGGCAATTCTACCGCTGGACCGGGACCCCCGAGGCGCGTCTCGACGAGCGCTTCGCCGCCACACTCTACCTGTACGAACAACTGGGAGCGGAGGACCTCGAGTTTTCCGACCGAATACGGCGGTTCTGGGCGGGAGATCCGATCACGCTGTCAGAGTTGAGGCGTAAGCTTCGCGAGTGCAGTCAGGCGGCGACTTGGGTGTTACCGAAGATCTCCACCCGGGAGTTGGCACTGCAGCGCTTCCGCTTTGCCGCCGGCCTTATGCGCTGCGTCGGATATGCCGGTTGGGTGCTGCTCTTCGACGAAGTCGAATTGATCGGCCGGTATTCGCTCCTCCAGCGAGCCAGATCCTACGCGGAGCTGGCTCGTTGGGTGGCAGGCTTCGACACTGAACCATTCCCGGGCGTTACCGCGGTGCTGGCGATCACCGACGACTTCGACGAGGCGGTTCTGCAGCAGAAGAATGACCTCGAAGACGTCCCCAATCGTCTCCGGACGCGGGGTGGTCCCGACGATCAGATCACGGCCGTGCGTGCGGAGCACGGAATGCGCCTGATCCAGCGGCAGTCGCTCCACATCGAACCAGTGGTCGAAAGCAGCAGGCAAAAGATCTATCGTGAGCTTCGCACCATCCACGGAGAGGCCTACGGCTGGAATCCCCCTGACGTCGCGGGTGTAGCGACGTTGGAATCACGTCCGATGAGACAGTATGTGCGCTCGTGGATCAACGAGTGGGACCTGAAGAGGCTCGATCCCGCCTACAGGCCATTTACGGAAGTGGAGGAAGTGGGCCCCGGATATGAGGAAGACGCGGCGCTGGAGACCCGGCCGGAGTCGGATTCGAAGGCTGCGGAGGAGTAGCCGTGCCGATCCCGTTTCGAGGTGCTGAAGAAGTCGATGAGCTGGGGGCGGCCGGATTTCTCCTCTTCCTCCGTGATACCGCCGAAATCTCGATGGGCGGGGGCGTCTTGTTGGTCGATGCACGTGCGGAACCACTGGAGTTCGTGCATCACTCGATGACCCTGCCCGGAGGAGCGTTGTGGTCCGCTGAGGACGCAGGGCGCCATGCCGGGCGCCGACTGGCCGCCGAGCTCTTTCGCGCGCTGGGCCGCACCCCCGGCGTTCTCATCGTACGCGACGACGGTTCCGCCTCGGAGCAGTGGTTAGGTGATCTCGAGGTCGGAATCCCCGTTGGCCTTCTCGACGAAGTGAATCGGGGTGGCAGCGTCGCGCCGCGGTGGCTCGATGGGGGGCCGGCGTTGGGCTCGCCGGCGGACCGTCTCTGCGAGAGGCTGGGCCAACGGGACTTGCTGATCGAGCCGTTCACCCGACTGGAGCGGGCACTGCGGCAGCTGCATCCCTTTCTTGCGGAAGGAGACAGCGATTGACCGACACGCCTCCACCGAATGCTCCGAGCCACGCCGGTTGATCTCACCTTCAGGTCACGTGCCGGCGCGCCTCGATCCCCGCCTCGTCTTCCAGACACGTGGCCGCCTCGAGCCCGAAGAACCGGCCCTTCAGATAGCGATTGACGAGTATCTGCGCCTGCGCGGCCCCCTGGACTGGCCTCACCCTTTTTTCGAGTTCCAGCGCTTCGGCATTCGCACGCTCGCCTCACGAGATCGCCTGCTGCTGGCCGACGACATGGGTCTCGGAAAGACCGTGCAGGCCGTGGCGGCGCTGCGGATCCTCTTTCATCGGAGAGAGATCGAGGATACGCTGGCCGTGGTGCCGGCCGGGCTGATATCGCAGTGGCAGGGCGCGCTGCGGGAGTGGGCGCCAGAGCTCCGCGTCAGCACCATACGCGGATCGGCAACGGATCGAGCATGGCAGTGGAGGGCCCACGTCCACGTATTCCTGACCAGCTACGAGACGCTGCGCTCCGATCTCACCGATAACCCGCACTCGGCCCCTCGCAGACGCAATTGGGGGGTCGCGCTCTTCGACGAGGCCCAGAAGATCAAGAACCGCGAAACGGAGCTTGCCCGCGCCTGCAAGCGTGTTCCGCGGCAGCGGAGCTGGGCACTCACCGGCACGCCGCTCGAAAACCGCCTGGACGATCTGGCCTCGATCTGCGAGCTGGTGACACCGTGGCGCGACGGCGAACCGGCCGTGCGTTTCTCACCGGGCCCCGCTCTCCTCGAACACCACTCGGGCATTCAACTCCGACGCCGCAAAGCCGACGTGCTCAGGGACCTTCCGGCCAAGTCCCTGATTGACGTGACACTGCAGCTCACCAGCGCCCAGCGGGAGACGTACCTCCAGGCCGAACGTGAGGGGGTGTTCCGGCTCCATCAGTTAGGCGCGACGATCCGGATCACGCATGTCTTGGAGTTGATCACTCGCCTGAAGCAGATCTGCAACTTCTGCCCACAAACGGGTGAGTCGGCGAAGATATCGGACCTCACGGAGAGACTGGCGACGCTTGTCGCGGAGGGGCATCGGGCGCTGGTGTTTTCCCAGTATGCCGATGAACGTTTCGGTGCCGCTCGAGTCGCTTCCGAGATTCGCGATTTCTCGCCGCTCGCCTACACTGGCGCCCTGAGCACGCAAGAGCGCGATGACCTGGTGACGCGGTTTCGACGGGAGCCGCGTCACTCGGCGCTCGTACTGTCTCTCAGAGCAGGCGGCCAGGGGCTGAACCTTCAGGAGGCGTCCTACGTCTTCCACTTCGACCGGTGGTGGAATCCCGCGTGGGAAAGGCAGGCCGAGGATCGTACGCACCGGCTCGGACAGCGACTGCCAGTAACGGTCTACCGATACCTGTGCGAGGACACGATCGAGGAGCGAATTGACGAGATCCTCCGGAGCAAGCAGGCCCTGTTCGATACGGTGGTAGACGACGTGTCGCTTGACCTGCCCCGGCTCCTGACCCAGGCTGAGATTTTTGGCCTCTTCGGGCTGAGAGTTCCCCGATGAGAGCCGGAGCAGTGCAGTTCATCTGGGACCGAAGCCTCGAACGGCGTCATTCAAATCATTACGAAACGCGGCACGACGGGCGCACCTGTGTTCGACTCACTCGAGCTGCCCAGCCCGGAGCAGCGTCGGCCGGCGACGTGGGCGCCGAACCCGAGCTTCAGCGTGACCGTCGAGGCGGGTGATGAGGGCGGGAAGGTCGGACCCGACGCGTGCGATGTGGTGGCGGAGGGGGCAATCGCCCTCGAGGATGTGCTACCGATTCGGTAATGCGGCATTCCGTCTCGACTCAGCCTCCCTTCGTTCCCACTCCTGCCACATCCATTCGGCCGCTTCCTGTAAAGGTCCGATGTACGCGCCCATATCGTAGTGGTCGACGCCGTCGAGCCGGATGAGCTGGACGGCGCCGCCCATCGCCTCGAGCCGCTCGACCGCCTGCGCGGCGGGCGGGTAGGGCACCACCTCGTCGTCGGCGCTGTGGATCGCGTGGAGGGGCATAGAGGAAAGGGGGTCGAGCCGAACGCTACCCGGAGACCCCGCCATCGGGATGGCGCCAGTGAAGAAGTCGGCATTCCGGGTGGCGAGGAACCAAGTGCCACGCCCCCCCATGCTGTAGCCCGTGACCAGGATCCGCTGGCGATCGACGGCATGCTCGGCGAGCACGTGCTCCAGCAGAGCCATCACCGCTCGGCTCGACGCATCTGTGGCCCAATTCCGGTCCGGCACGTCGGGGGCCACGAAGATGGCGCCCCAGCTCCTGAGGCCCGGCTCGATCACCTGCTGCATGAAGCTGCGGCCGTAATACCGGCCGCGACCACCCGGGTGGAGCGCGAGCACCAGGGGGCGAGGCGTGTCCGGAGCCTCGTCGTAGCCCGCGGGAAGGGCGATGCCGTAGGTCATCTCGGGTCCGCCCGGAACGGCGAACGAGGCGTCGAGCGTCCGTGGCGGGCTCGTGAGCTGCGCTCGCGCCGCCACTGGTGCGGCGACGATGCCCGGGAGCGCCAGGAGCGCCAGCATCGCCCGTCTTCTCCACCGGGGTCTCAGCACGGTCGATTGAAAATGCCGGGCCGCTTCTCCCATGCCACCTCTCCACTGACTCTTAGGTCTCCTGCGGTTGCCGACTTCGCTACCCCGGCCAAAAGCCAGACGTGCGACCGCATCATATCACCTCGCAAACGCCGGCGGAAGTGTACGGCCCCCGCGAGCCCGCCTCGCGCCGTTCAGGTGTTCCGGAGCCTCGAACGCGTAGGAATCCAAAGCCCCTTCTTGCCTCTCGCCCGAAAATTCCGCGAGCGCGCGTCCCGTACCCCGAGTCTAATCGGCCGACCCTGGCGGCGAAGTCGTTCCAGGTGAGTCCGCACCTCGTCCCGCGTGGACCTCGGTCGCTTGGATTCGGATATCCTTACGCCTCTATCCTTGCGCCCTCCGGTTGGCTCAGGTGCGCCCGTGATCGGTCGTGAACGCCCGGGAGTCAACGGCTCGCCACTCCCGGGATGTTCAGGCGCTGAGGAAGCAGGAGCCATCCCTTCCGGTCGGGCACCGACTGCATCGCGGCGAGGTCGAATCGGTCCAGGTTCATCACCTTGTCCCACGCAGCCACGAAGTCGCGGACGAACTGTTCCTTCGCGTCGTCGCAGGCGTAGACCTCGGCGATCGCCCGAAGCTGGGAGTTGGAACCGAAGACGAGATCGACGCGGCTGGCGGTCCACCTGGGTTCGCCCGTCGCGCGGTCACGCCCTTCGAATGTTTCCTCGGACGCCGACGTCGCCTTCCACTTCATGCCCATGTCGAGCAGGTTCACGAAGAAGTCGTTGGTCAGCGTCCCGGGCCGTGTCGTGAAGACGCCGAGCTCGGACATGTCGGAGTTGGCACCCAGCACACGCAGGCCGCCCACGAGGACCGTCATCTCGGGAGCGCTGAGCGTCAGCATGTGCGCGCGATCCAGCAGCAGTTCCTCCGCCGACTTCCGGTGTCCCTCCCCGAGGTAGTTGCGGAACCCGTCTGCGGTCGGCTCGAGCACGGCGAAGGACTCCACGTCGGTCTGCTCCTGTGTCGCGTCGGTGCGACCCGGCCAGAAGGGGACCTGGAGGTCGTGCCCGGCGTTCTTCGCTGCCTGCTCGACGGCCGCGCACCCGCCCAGCACGATCAGATCGGCGAGCGACACCCTCGTGTCGCCGGTCTGCGCGCTGTTGAACTGCGTTCGGATCCCCTCCAGGGTGTTGAGGACCTTCGCCAGGGCGGCCGGGTTGTTGGCTGACCAATCCTTCTGCGGCGTGAGGCGAATGCGAGCTCCGTTGGCACCGCCGCGCATATCGGTGCCGCGGAACGTCGCCGCCGAGGCCCAGGCGGTCGAGACCAGCTGGGGGATGGACAGCCCCGATCCGAGAATCGTGGTTTTGAGGGCAGCGATGTCCTCGGCCCCGATCAGCTCGTGCGTAAGCTCCGTAACGGGGTCCTGCCACGACTGGGGTTCCGCGGGGACCCACGGGCCGAGGCCGCGGTTGTACGGGCCCAGGTCGCGGTGGGTCAACTTGTACCAGGCCTTGGCGAAGGCGTCGGCGAACTCCTGCGGGTTCTCGAGGAAGCGCCGCGCGATCCGCTCATAGACCGGGTCCACCCGCAGTGCGAGGTCAGTGGTGAGCATCATCGGGGCGTGCCCCTTCGACGGATCGTGGGCGTCCGGCACGGTGCCCGCCGCCGATGCATCCTCCGGTGTCCACTGCTTTGCGCCGGCGGGGCTCGTCGTCAGCTGCCAGTCGTAGCCGAACAGGTTCTCGAAGAAGTTATTGTCCCAGGCCACCGGGTTGGTGGTCCAGGCGCCCTCCGGGCCGCCGGTAATCGTGTCGGCTCCGGAACCGGTGCCGAAGCTGCTCTTCCAGCCGAAGCCCTGCTCCTCGATCCCTGCGGCCTCGGGCTCACGGCCAACATACCTGGTCGAATCCGCCGCGCCGTGGGACTTGCCGAACGTGTGTCCGCCGGCGATGAGCGCGACCGTCTCCTCGTCGTTCATCGCCATTCGGCGGAACGTCTCCCGGATGTCCCTCGCCGCGGCCAGCGGATCGGGAACCCCGTTCGGCCCTTCCGGGTTCACGTAGATCAGGCCCATCTGCACGGCCGCAAGGGGATTCTCGAGCTGCCGCTCGCCGCTGTATCGCGCGTCGCCGAGCCAGGCGTCCTCGGACCCCCAGTAGACGTCCTCTTCAGGCTCCCAGATGTCTTCTCGCCCGCCGGCGAAACCGATGGTCTTGAACCCCATCGATTCCAGGGCGCAGTTGCCGGCGAAGACCATCAGATCGGCCCACGAGACCTTGCGGCCGTACTTCTTCTTGATCGGCCAGAGCAGCCGGCGCGCCTTATCGAGGTTGGCGTTGTCTGGCCAGCTGTTGAGCGGCGCGAAGCGGAGCGTGCCCGCCCCGGCGCCGCCGCGACCGTCGTGGATGCGGTACGTGCCGGCGCTGTGCCACGCCATCCGGATGAAGAGCGGTCCATAGTGACCGTAGTCGGCCGGCCACCAGTCCTGCGGTGTGGTCATCACCGCCTCGACATCCCGCTTCAGGGCATCCAGGTCGAGCGTCTTGAACTCCTCGGCGTAGTTGAAGTCCTCGCCCATCGGATCGGCAACGGGGGGATTCTGATGGAGGATTCTCAGATTCAACTGATTCGGCCACCAGTCCCGGTTCGACCTGCCCCTGGAGCCGCCCGTCACCGGGCACTTGCCTTCGTTGCTCATGACGTCCTCTCGTGTAGTTGCGGAAGCTTGTCAGACTTCGGAATCGGCCCGGGCTCGAGCCCGGCAATCAGGGCAGCGGCTCCAGTAGACGATCTCGGCCTCGTCGATCTCGGGGTTCAGCAGTGACGTCGCCGCGCTAGTCGGGCGACAACGTCGACGTTGGCGAAGTAGCTGATTGGCTCCTGAGGTCAGGGGAGCAGTTCGGCGCGCGACATGAGGCTGGTCCGACAGATCTGTACACTGCCACGAGCAAAACCCCAGACCCGCGCTCGGTCCTCTCCGACCGAGGCGTAGTCTCATCGAAGCGCCGCACTCAGGACAGTCCCGCGAGCGCGTCGTGTTTTTCTGACGGCATTATCGATTCGCTGGTAGTCACATACTCATCTCATGATGAGCGCCGTGGACGGTATGTGCTAGGTTGGTGAGACTTCGTGCTCGTCTATCCTTCTCAAACTCCCGGCGGTGAGCCACGGATTCCGGGGGATCTCATGCACGCACCGACGCATCGGCCATCGAGTGTTTTTCGCTCCCGAATCGAAGCATTGCGAATTGCTCTGAAGGGCCAGGGCAGGGCAGGACCGGTGGGAAACGGTGCTAGCGGAACTCCTGAGGCGCGGGTGTCCAGTCAACTCGCGAGATCAGCCCGGATGCCCGGAACCTGATCCCCGATCTCTGGCACCGAATTACTCAATAGATCGCAATGCACGGGGAAATGGCCAACTCGACGACGGAGCCGTGTGGAAACCACGAATGCGGCGGCCCTAGCGTGACCGCGCCTCGCGTAGCCGCTGCGCGAGCGACAGATTCGCGCGCAAAGCCTCCTCGATCAGGCGGCGGAGCGGGTCGGGCAAGCCGGGGGTCGGCGCTGGTGCCGAGAAGGACCTGTAGGGGGACCGCGGTGGTTGAGCCACGTAACCAAGGCGATGGCCGGGGATCACGATCGAATCGACCCCTTGACGGCCAGGTCGTCCGCCGGGCCGGCACCGGGCGTGCAATCAGGACCACCGTGAGCCTCGCCCTCCGATCTGATGGGAGGTCGGGGGCACGCCGCGCCCACACCATGTTCGCACGTTCTGATGTCTACACGAGCTAACCGTCGGTGGCTGCCGGCGCTTGCGCTACTTCTCTGGCCCCCGCTGGCAGCCGCACAGCAAGCCGCCGTCCCGCAGATCCGCACGAGCGACAGCGTTACGATCGCCGCAAATCGGGACTACGAAGCTGGTTCACTGGTGCGCCTGCTGCTCGGTGATCAGTACCGGGACCTATGGGCCGAGCCGATACGGGTTCCCGTTCTGGATCTTGCGAATTTTGCGGGTGGGTTGACGCCGGTGGAGAGTGGCGGACGCAAGCAGACGCTCTCGCTGCGCTTCGAAGCGGCGGACGGTCGCGAGTTCGTGGTCCGCTCGGTCGATAAGGATCCTCTTCTCGCCCGGAGCGCCGCCCTCGAGGGCACGCTCGGTGGGCGCGTGGTGCGAGATCAGACGAGCGCCTCTTTCCGGCCGCCGCGGTGGCCCTGCCGCCACTCCTCGAGGCTGCTCGCGTGATTCATGTGGTGCCGCGACTCGTGGTTCTTCCGGATGATCCGGCACTGGGGGAGTTCCGGCAGCAGTTCGCGGGGATGCTGGGGATGATCGAAGAGCGGCCCGACGAGGGCGAGGCCGATCAACTGCGAGTGGCCGGCTTCGACCTGATCATCGGCAGCGATCGCTTCCAGGAGCGACTCCTGGAAGGGCCAGAGGACCGGGTGAACGGCCGGGCCATGCTGCGCGCGCGCCTGCTGGACGCGATCCTGAACGATCGGGATCGCCACTGGGACCAATGGCGCTGGGCGGAGTTCGAGCGGCAGGAAATCCGCTACTGGCGACCGATTCCGGAAGACCGTGATTATGTCTTCGTCGACTTCAATGGAATCCTGCCCTCACTGGCTGCTCGTGTGTTTGCCCACTTCGTCTCCTTCGATGACGAGCTCCCAACGGTCGAGGAGCTGAACCAGAACGCGACAGACATGGATCGTCGGCTCCTGGCGGAACTGCCCCGCTCGGCATGGGACTCGACCGCGGCTTTTCTGCAGGCGGCGTTGACGGAGGAAGTCATCGCCGATGCCGTACGGCAGCTACCGAAGCCTTACCAGGAGGAGGTCGGCGGATCGTTGCAGAGGACACTCCTCGCGCGGCGCGACGCACTCCCCGCATTCGCCCGCCAGTGGTACTCCTGGCTCTCGAGCGAGGTGGACGTGCACGGTACCGACGCGGCGGAAATCGCCATCGCGGAGTATCAGCCTGATGGGTCGCTCGAAGTTCGCCTCTACGCAGAGCAAGAGGGTGAGGCCGCGGGAAGTCCATTCTACCTGCGAAGGTTCCGTCCCGACGAAACGAACGAAGTGCGGATCTATCTGCACGATGGCAATGACGCGGCGGTGGTGCGAGGCACGGTATCCTCGAGCAGCATCGGTGTCCGGGTGCTTGGCGGTCCAGGAATCGACACGCTCACGGACTCGTCGTATGTCCGAAGCGGCGCCCGGGTCAGCTTCCACGACGCCTCCGGAGACGACAATCAGTTCAACCTGAGCCGCCACACACAGCCGGGCCTCCTTCAACATCGAGGGTGAGCGGCCGTCGCCGGAACGGGCGCGGCGGTGGGGTCAGGCGATCGCGCAGGCGGGCTCGGTCCCTCTCACGATCGAGGAGCTGGAGCGGCTCCAGCGGATCGTGATCGGCGACGCGCGCTTCGTGACGCTAGGGCTGCGGACGGAGGGTGGCTTCATCGGGGACCATGACCGCCACACGCACGAGCCGCTGCCGGACCACGTCAGCGCCCGGCCCGAGGACCTGCGCTGTCTGCTCGAGGGGTGGCGACATACGCGGAGCGCGCGGCCGGCGCCGGTATGGACCCGGTTGCGGCGGCCGCGGCGGTCGCGTTCGGCTTCGTGTACATCCATCCATTCGAGGACGGCAACGGCCGGCTGCACCGCTGGCTCATCCACCACGTCCTCGCGGCGGCCGGATTCAACCCGCCGAACCTGGTGTTCCCGATCAGCGCGGCGATCCTGCGGCGGCTGCACGAGTATCGGCAGGTACTCGAGTCATATTCGAAGCCGCTGCTGCCCTACATCGAATGGCGGGCGACGGCGCGCGGCAACGTCGAGGTGCTGAACGATACGGCGGATTACTACCGCTACTTCGACGCGACCGCGCACGCGGAATTCCTCTACCAGTGCGTCGCGGAGACGGTCGAGCGGGACCTGCCCGAGGAAGTGCGGTTCCTCGAAGCGTACGACGGCTTCGTCGCCGGCGTCCAGGGAATAGTGGATATGCCCGCGCGCACCGTGCAGCTGCTGCACCGCTTCCTCGAGCAGAACGGGGGGCGGCTGTCGAAGCGGGGGCGCGCCGGCGAGTTCGCGGCGCTGAAGGATGACGACGTAAGTGAGGTCGAGCAACTCTACCGGCAACTCTTTCCGGAGGCGAGCGAAGGATGACAGCAGCGGACGTCCGTGAGCGGTTGATCAACGCGTTGCGGCTCGACCTGATCGGGCCGGAGCCGGAGGGCCGGCACGAGCGGGAGGTGCTGGGGATGCCGCCCTCGCGCTGGTATCTGACCGGCTCCTGGTGCCGTACGAGGGGGGCGAGGAGCAGCGCTCGGACTTCACTGCCCAGGAGGAGTTGGACCTGGCGGGCGACGACGATCCGTCGGGCGACGACGGGGCGACTCCGGAGGGGGCGTCGCAGCGCAAGGCGTTCCTGCCCTCATCGATCGGCGTCAGCGTGCTCGTTCCCGCATCCGCGGAGGTGCTGCGCGTGGACGTGGACTGGGGCGACTAGCCTCGATTTCCACGGTCCCCTGAGCTGCTAACGCCCCCTGGCACGGGCCACCTACTCCGACAGGTCGTTGTGGGAACGCACCCCGGAGGTTCAGCGCCCGGGGGCCCGACAAGTCCACCCACCGCCAGTACGAGGCCCTCCGCGCTTACTTCCTCGAGGGACTCTCCTCGAAGGAGACCGCCGAGCACTTCGGCTACTCCCCCGGCTCCTTCCGGGTCCTTTGCCACCGCTTCCGCCACGAGCCCCTGAAGGCGGAGCGCTTCTTCAAGGACGTAGCCCACGGCCCCCAGTCCCCCCCGGTGCGCGATCGGCTCCGGGAGAGGGTCGTCGCCTTGAGAAAGCGGAACCTCTCGGTCTACGACATCCAGAGGGAGCTCCGCGAAGTCGGCGAAGAGGTGAGCATCAACGCCCTCTGCGTGCTCCTGCGCGAGGAGGGCTTCGCTCGTCTTCCCCGGCGCGGCGACGAGGAACGCCCCCTCGCGCCTTCCCCCGAGGTGGCGCCCGTGGCCGACGTGCGCGCGCTCAGCGGCGAACCCCGTACCTTCCGCACCCGCTTCGCGGGCCTGTTCTTCTTCGTCCCCCTTCTCGAAGGGATCGATCTCGCAAAACTCGCGGCACAGGCCGGATTGCCGGCATCGAAGATGATCCCCGCCGGGGAGGCGTTGCGCGCCAACCTGGCTCTGAAGCTCGCGGGCATCGAGCGCAAAAGTCACGTGATGCAACTCGTCTTTGACGAGGGGCTGGCGCTCTTCGCCGGGCTCAACGTGATGCCCAAGCGATCGTGGTTCGCCACCTATAGCTCGAGGCTGGACGGGGAGAAGAATCGCCAGCTGATGGAGCTCTGGTTTGCACTCCACGAGGGCGTGATCCCCCACGGAGATAGCCTCGACCTCGACCTCCATTCCATCCCCGCCAACCCCGTCCACGAGCTCCTCGAGAAGCACTACGTCTCGAAACGAAGCCGGAGTCAAAAGGCGGTTCTCGTCTTCCTCGCCCGCGACGCCGAGGAGCGGGTGCTCTGCTACGCGAATGCCGCCATTGCCAAGCAGCAGAGGGACAGCGAGATCGTCCGCTTCGCCGAATTCTACCGGGAACGAACCGGCCATTACCCCGGGGAACTCGTCTTCGACTCTCAGCTCACCACCTACGAGAAGCTCGGCTGGCTCGACGAGAAGGGCATCCGCTTCCTCACCCTGCGCCGGCGCAGCCGGCAAATGCTGGCCCGTATTTACTCCCTTCCCCCCTCGATGTGGACCCGGGTCAACCTCCGCAGCCTGACGCGCCAGTTCCGCACCCCTCGCGTCCTCGACGAGCGGATCAAGCTCAAGCTGAAGAACTACCGCGGAGAGTTTCGCCAGCTCTCCGTCATCGACCTCGGCCACGAAGACCCCACCCTCCTCCTCACCAACGACTTCAAGAGCACGCCCGCAGCCCTCATCACCCGCTACGCTCAGCGCATGCTCATCGAAAACGGGATCGCCGACGCCATCCACTTCTTCCACCTCGACGCCCTCTCCTCGATGGTCGACCTGAAGGTGGACTTCGACCTCCAGCTCACCCTGATGGGCAGTACCCTCTACCGCCTGCTCGCCGAACGCCTCCCCGACCACTACCGCCGCGCTCAGGCCAAGACCCTCTTCCGCCACCTCCTCGACGTCGGCGGCACGGTCGAGATCGCAGAACGGGAAGTCGTCGTGACCCTCGACAAACGTGCCCATAACCCCATCCTCGCCCAGACCGGCCTCATCGACCGCCCGACCCCAATGCCCTGGTTCGGCCG
>WHSP01000080.1 GCA_009380025.1 Gemmatimonas sp.
CGCCGCAGGGAGCGGCGAGGAAGCGTAACGCAGAGCTGCGCGATTTATCGAAGGCATTCTGGCCTATCGTGGAGAACCGCGACAGGGGCAGCGGGTATGCCTGCTTGCAATCGAACAGGGTTCGCACGGGATCGAGCGCAAGGTCGAATCTGCGTCGCGATGGAATCCGCTGGCAGCGCTCGGTGGCCGAGTGGCCGCCGGGTGCATGGCAGATCCCGGTTGGCGTTCTTCCTTACGTCCATGGATTCAAATGATCCCTTCCTCTTCCAGCGACCACGATAGCAATCCCGGCACTGTGGAGCTCAGACGGAGGACGCGCGAGCTCGAGATACTCAACGCCGTGGCGGAGTCGCTCAACGCCTCCGTGGATATTTCGGAGTCCCTGGAAGCGGTCCTGTCACGGGTGGCCGACCTCCTGGGGCTCCGCACCGGCTGGGTCTGGCTTCTCGACGAGGCGTCGGGCGAGCCGTACCTCGCCGCCGCCCAGGAGCTGCCTGCCGGCCTTCGAGACAATCCGGCCACGATGGAGGGATCATGCTATTGTCTGGACACCTATCGGTTGGGTGACCTGAACGGTGCGGCGAACATCAACGTCGTCACCTGCAGCAGGCTGCGCTGGCTCAAAGAAGGGGCTGAGGGCCTCCGCTTCCATGCGAGCGTGCCGCTGTACGCCCGCGGGAAGCGTCTTGGCGTCTTGAACGTGGGAAGCCCGGAATGGCGTCGTCTGAGCCCGGACGAGCTTCGACTATTGCACACGATCGGCGACATGCTCGGCGTAGCGATCGAGAGGGCGCGTCTCTACGCCCGTTCGCTCGAGCTCGGAGCGACCGAGGAACGCAACCGCCTCGCCCGCGAGCTCCACGACACACTTGCGCAGAGCCTGACAGGAATCGCCCTCCAGCTGGAAGCTGCCGAGGAGCTGATTGAGGAGGGCGTGGAGGCGCATCGGGTGGCCGCGACGGTCGGTAGCGCCCTCGCCACGACGCGGCTGAGCCTGGATGAGGCCCGGCGCTCGGTGCTCGATCTCCGTGCCGCTCCGCTCGAAGGGCGCACCCTTGCGAACGCACTGGCGATCCTCGCCGCCGAAGCGGACCTGGCGGCCTCGACCGATGTAGACTTCGAGGCAACCGGCGCAGCGCAGCCCTTGCCGGCGAGGATCACGGCGGGAGTCTACCGGGTCGCGCAGGAGGCGCTGACGAACGCGCTTCGCCACGCAAACGCCAGGAGGATCGAGATGCACCTCACCGTCCAGCCGGAAAGGCTGCAGCTTCGGGTGGAGGACGACGGGGGTGGATTCGAGCCCGGGGAAGGCGAGCCCGGTCGACTCGGTCTGGTCGGGATCAACGAGCGCGTCCGGCTCCTCGGCGGCACACTGAAGATCGAGACGGCTCCAGCGGCTGGCACCCGGCTTCTCGTCTCGATTCCCCTTGCCGATGGCTGACGAACCGGTCGACCCGATTCGAATCGTCGTCGCGGACGATCACCCGGTCGTTCGCGACGGGCTCGTCGCTGTGCTCACGACGCAGGCGGACTTCGACGTAGTCGGGGAGGCGGCGACGGGCACGGAGGCAGTGCAGCGAAGCGTCGACCTGCGTCCGGACGTGCTGCTCCTCGACCTGGAGCTGCCTGAGATCGACGGCGTCGAGGTGATTCGGCAGATCCGGGGACGTGCGCCCGACGCCCGGATCGTCGTCTTCACCGCCTTCGACCGGGACGAGCAGATCCTCGGCGCTCTTCGGGAGGGAGCCGTCGGATACCTGCTGAAGGGTGCGGCACGGGACGAGGTTTTCCGCGCCATCCGAATCGCCCACTCCGGAGGCACGCTGATCGAGCCAGTGGTGGCGTCCAAGCTCTTGCGACAGGTTCGTTCCGCTCCGGACGGGCTCAGCCCCCGTGAGCTCGAAGTTCTCGAGCTCGTCGCTACCGGGCTCACCAACCGCCAGGTCGCCCAGCGCCTCTTCGTTACAGAGCGCACTGTGAAGTTCCACGTCAGCGCTATCCTCGCCAAACTCGGAGCCGCGAACCGGACCGAGGCCGTGGGGATCGCCCGCGAGCGAGGGGTGCTTTCCTCCTGACCTGTCCGATCGGACAGGTCGACTCTATCCCTGACGAACAGTTCACAACCGGCCTGCCGCTCGGTGTGGCGGACCGCGCTCCTCGCGATCTTCCTTCGTGACACGAACTGAAGGAGGAAAGATGACGATATCCCCGAAAAATCAGGGAAGAACTGGAAGGCTGGCCGGGCGTAACATCGGCATCGACCGCGTCGAGGACCGTATCCGTGCGGAAGGAGGCGATCGAACGACTAAGGTTGCGCTGATCACCGGAGGAAGTCGGGGACTGGGAGCGACACTGGCCGCATTTCTCGCTGCTCAAGACTACGACGTGATCCTCGATGCGCGGGACGAGCGGGCGCTCCGCGAAACGGCGCGGGCCGTCGAGCACTACGGTACCCGCGTCATCCCGATCGCCGGGAATGTAGCGGAGGCACATCATCGCCGACGGCTGGTCGCAGCGGCAGAAGATCTCGGCCGGCTGGATCTGCTCGTCAACAACGCGTCACAGTTGGGGCCCACACCGCTGCCTCCGCTGATCGACTATCCGCTGGACGCGCTGGATGAGGTGCTGGCCGTGAATGTCGTGGCACCCCTGGCGTTGATGCAGGAGGCACTGCCCCTCCTCGAGGCTACGGGCGGGCAGATCGTGAACGTGAGCAGCGACGCAGCGATCGGCGGATATCCAGGCTGGGGTGGCTACGGTGCTAGCAAGGCCGCCCTGGACCTGATCTCCCTCACACTCGCCAACGAGCTGCGCGGACGCGGAGTGTCGGTCGTGAGCGTGGATCCAGGCGACATGCGGACGCGGATGCATCAGGCCGCCTTCCCCGGCGAGGACATCTCGGATCGACCTCTCCCCGAGACGACGATTCCGTTCTGGGCGTGGTTCCTCGCCAGGGACCGGAGTGAGGTCAGCGGCCATCGGTTCCAGGCTCAGGCCGAGGTCTGGGACCGGCCACTGGGGGTTCGCCAGTGAAGCTCGAAGAGCTTCGGTTCGATCGTCCACCCAGCCTGCAGGCGACTCGGCCCCCTGAGGACAGGGGCCTCGAGAGAGATCAAGTCCGGCTGTTGATCAGCTCACCCCGTGGTCACGAGCACGCGTCCTTTCGAGATCTTCCGAAGTTCCTGCCTCAGGGTACGTTGCTCGTCGTGAATCGCAGCGCAACTCTCCCTGCGAGCCTGCCTGCGCGGAGCGACGCAGGGGAGTTCGTTCTCAACCTCTCGACTCGGCTCGGCAACGGCATCTGGATCGTCGAACCCCGATGGAGCGCCGATCGTCCGGGGCCACTCCCGCTACGGCCGGGGGAGACGCTCGAGGTGGCCGGGCTGAGTGCACGGCTCATCGCCCGGTATCCCGGGCTTCACCGGCTCTGGCTGGCCGCCGTCGACGGGGACGCGGAAGCCGCGATGGGAGCGAAGGGATCGCCGATCCGCTACAAGTACGTCGAGCCGCCCTACCCCGCGCTCGATGCGTATCAGACTTTGTTCTCGGCGATCCCGGGAAGTGCCGAGATGCCATCGGCCGGGCGGCCATTCACAACCCGGGGGATCCGCGAGCTCTTCGCCCGAGGGATCCGGATCGCCGACATCGTCCTGCACACGGGTGTATCGAGCCTGGAGGTGGAAGCCGAGGAAGTGGAGCGACAGCCGATGTATCCGGAGCCCTACGCCGTACCACCCACAACAGCTCGGGCGATCAATGCAGCCCGCACTAAAGGTAGGCCGGTCGTCGCGGTCGGCACGACGGTGGTCAAAGCGCTCGAGTCGGCGTGGGATGGCGAGACCGTCCAGCCTCGTGCTGGCTTCACCCGCCTTCTCGTCCATCCCGGCAGACCGATCCGAACGGTCGATGGTCTGCTTACCGGGTTCCACGACCCGGAAGCCAGCCACCTTGCGATGCTTTACGCCCTCGCCGACCCGGACTTGATCCGCGGCGCGTACGCCGAAGGGACCCGTGCGGGGTATCTATGGCATGAGTTCGGCGACAGCCACCTCATCCTGAGGAATGGTGAATGAGGAATGCTGAAGGGTGAAGGTGAGTAGTGGCGCGCCGGGAACCGCCGTTCACAGTTCACCATTCACTATTCACTATTTGGCTGGGCAGGTGTGACTTTCTTGAAGTCCTGAATGGCAAGGAACATGAACGGCAGAATCGTATCGCTACAGGATTGGACCCGTGGGAGGGGAAGCGCCGCGCCCGTCGCACCGCCCTCGGATGGGGAGCTGCTGGATGGCTATTCCCGCGCCGTGGTTGAGGCCGTGGAGCGTGTGGGACCGGCAGTGGTGAGCGTCGAAGTCGAAATGGCGGGCGGAACGAACAGACCCGGAGGCCGGCGCCGCTCACCCTCCCCACGCCCGCTCACTGGGTCGGGATCCGGGTTCATCTTCACTCCAGACGGCTTCGTGCTGACGAACAGCCATGTCGTTCACGGAGCGCGAACGATTCGGGTCACCCTCGAAGATGGCCGTACGCGCACGGCGGAGCTCGTCGGCGAAGACCCTGAGACGGACCTCGCCGTGCTTCGAATCGGAGTGCCGGATCTCCAGCACGCTGCGTTAGGCGAGTCCCGCTCCCTGCGGGTCGGGCAGCTGGTGATCGCAATCGGCAATCCGTTGGGCTACCAGAGCACAGTGACCGCGGGTGTGGTCAGCGCCGTCGGCCGCTCCTTCCGGTCCGTGTCCGGTCGCCTCGTGGAGAACGTGATCCAGACCGATGCGGCGTTGAACCCGGGGAACTCGGGCGGCCCGCTGGTGAATTCGCGTGGAGAGGTCGTCGGGGTGAATACGGCGGTGATCCTGCCGGCTCAGGGCATCTGCCTGGCCGTCGCTGTCGACACGGCTCGCTTCGTCGTCGGACAGCTCATCAAGGACGGCCGTGTCCGCCGCAGCTACATCGGCCTGGCCGGTCAGGACATCCCGCTCCACCCGCGGACGATCCGGGGACACGGGCTGTTCACGGATTCTGGCGTCTTGGTGAGCGGGATCGTCGATGATGGGCCGTCGGCCCGGGCCGGACTTCGCGAGGGCGACATCGTCGTTGGGTTTGCCGGCAGCCCGATCTCCCGGACCGACGACCTCCATCGACTGCTCACCGCCGAACGAATCGGCTCGAACACACCGATCGACTTCCTGCGTCGTGGGGAGCGGCGGAGCCTGGCCGTCGTCCCGGCCGAATCGGCCGGCTCGCCAGATCGGTAGGTCTCACCCGAAGTCGCGAGGATGCGAAGGCCGCGATTGGAAGTAGTTCTATTCGGGCAGGGCGAATACCCAGACTACGCCGCCCGCCGGAAGGTCGGTCTCGGTGAGGGGCGCGTAGGATGTCGCCTGCGCGATCCGACCTCCGGCACCTACAGCGAGGTACTGCTTCCCGTCCACCTCGAACGTCACGGGGGCACCCGAAACGTCGCCGTTGAGACGGGTCCGCCACAACCGCTCGCCGGTCTCGCTGTTCAACGCGAACAGCTCCCGGTCGGCCGTGCCGCCGAAGACCAGCCCACCCCCGGTCGCGAGCGCAGCCGCGGTCATTGCGGCTCCGCTCTCGGTCCGGTACATCCAGACCCGTTCGCCTGTGACCGGGTCGAAGGCGACGAACTCGCCGACGTGGTCGTATCCGGGTACGGCGCTCGTCCGGATGCTGAAACCCCGGTACGATCGACTCCCTGGAGCGTAGTCGAGGTCCGAGAACGTCACGTCCATACACGCGTTGTTGATGCCCAGATAGTACAACCCGGTCGCGGAGCTGTAACTCGGGGAGTTGAGATCCCTTCCGCCGTGGTAGTGGGGGCAGACCGGGAAGGCCACTCCCGTATCCATATCTTCAACGTCCGGGATCATCGCCGGATCGAATTCCGGACGTCCCGCCGCCGTCCACCCCGTGATCACATTGTCGAACCCGGTGCGGAAGGCGTGGATGAACGCTCCCGTCTGACGATCCAGGACGACGCCCCACCCGATTTTGCTCGTGGAAATGAGCGCCTTGCGGAGCTCGCCGTCGATGACCAGGTCGACCAGCATGCTCTCGAAGGCTGCCCGGTCGTAGGTATCTCCCGGGACGAGCTGGAAGTGCCACCGCTTCTCACCCGTGTCGACGTCGAGCGCGAGGATCGTGTTGGTGTACAGCGCGTCGCCCGGACCTCGCAGCGTCGACGCCCACGGATAAGGCTGACCCGTTCCGAAGTAGACGAGACGGAGCTCCGGGTCGTAGCTGATCGTGTTCCACGGGGCACCGCCGAGGGGAGGCGCCGCGCCGCCGGCCCAGTCCTCATAGCCAGGCTCACCCTCGCGAGGGACGGTGTGGAATTTCCAGAGCAGCTCGCCCGTCTCTGCATCGAAGGCGCGGAAGATACCGGCTGCCCCCACGTCTCCGCCCGCGTGTCCGAGTAGCACTTTCCCTTCGGCGATCAGGGGCGGGTGCGAATGCCCTTCCCCGGTCCGGTAGTCGCCGGTCGGGACCGACCAGATTTCCTCCCCGGTCAGTGCGTCCAGCGCCACCAAATGGGCGTCGGCCGTCCCCCAAAACACCTTGTCACCATAGAGCGAAACACCACGCGATCTCATGTAGCCCTGCGAGAGGCGGATGTCCTCCGGATAGTTCCGCTCGTGGATCCACGCGACGTCACCGCTCTCGACGTCGAAGGCGAGGACCCGGCCGCCACCCTCCGAGACGTACATCAACCCATTCGCAACGACGGGTGTCGGCACCCACCGCGTGTCGTCCATCACCGAGTAGGCCCAGACGAGCCGAAGGTCACCCACGTTGGTCCGGTCGATCTGGGCGAGCGGGCTGAACCCGGTGACATCGTAGGTCCGGCGGTAGCTCATCCAGTCGCCCGGCTGCGGGTCGAGCAGTCGCCCCTCCGTGACCGGTTCCCACGAGGGCGCAGCTGTCTGAGCACTCATCACGGTGGGCCTCGTGAATAGGAGCAGGACTCCGAGCCAGCGAACGAGCCTCGACGAGCTTCGAACGATCATGTTTATCGACGTGAGGTGGCGGTGGCCGTCGGAAAGTGAGCGACGACGAGTTCGGGATCCTCGGCCCGCCACCCGGGCTGCTCGATCGGCATCATATAGTCGGCGTCGGAACCGAGCTCGATTGGCCGATCGAAGGCGCACCAACGCCACTGATCGCGATGGCGCGCTTGTTCTTCGAGTTCGGCAACCGCGTCGCGATGCATGGTGGTACCCTCTACCTCGGGCTGACCTACTTCCAGCCCACTCCGCCACCCACTGAAGGGACGTCCAGCGTGGGCCTTAGCCGGCGAGTCGCCGGTCGTCGCTAGTCAGACCGCTTGATCTCTATCCCGCCAGGTCGTGTGTTGACGCGACGCGTGGTTTCGCTGCTCGCCGCCAGCTTCAAGGAAGGGGGTCGATCCGGGCGACCGGCTCGAGATTCTTGGCTCTCTGCCACGCGTTGGTCAACTCGTCTTGATGCAGTGCTCCCTACTCAATGATCAGGCCCAGCGCTCTGGGAGGCAAATGGCCGGCTAGCTGAGATCGACTGTGCCCGCTGTCCCGTCAGCGTATTCGAGCCAGATTCGGTAGCCGTCGAGCGGCTTCACGTCTTTTGCTCTGTACATTCCTCGTTCCAACTCCCCATGCGTCCGTAGCAAAGTCTGATTTCCAAATTTATCCCAGCCAGGCGCTGAACGACATCGGGGGTGTGGGTTCTCTGAGGAATGTCGCCGTTTCTCTCTAAACTTTGTCGTCGCCCGCCCCTCACTCACGCGGCCCGCTCATGCACCACCTTTCCCGAACTGAGGGCGACCCGTAGGACTCCGGGAAGGTGCGCGCGCCGTTTCGGTACTCCGGACCGCGTAGGGAACCCACTCGGCGAGCGTTCGTCCGCCCCATACCGCTTTGCCGTCCACGACGTCGGACGTGAGTCGCGCCATTACGGGTCCGCTCGGCTTCCTGGTAGTCATTCGTTCAACTCATATCATACCGGGGCAGACGCGGAGCACAACCGAGGCCGATCTCGTTTCCAGGAAAACGAACTCCAACGGCTGCGGCGAACCTCTATTAGCGATGCCCGTCCCGCGCCGCCGGCGCAAGCGACCATAACTGGTCTGACTTCTGCGTTCCCCGGGTCGGGTAGCAGTGACGCCGAGACGTAACCGATCTGGTAGGGGAAAAGAGGATGGCCGATCAGGGTGCGAGCGCCACGGGCATCGAAGCGAGGCCCGAAACGGCCGGTGCGGGGCCCGGTCGCCCACCCTTGGAAGGAATGGTCTGGATCCCTGGCGGCATCTTCCTGATGGGATCGGACGACCACTACCCCGAGGAGAAACCCGCGCACCGGGTGCATGTCGACGGCTTCTGGATCGACCGTTACGCCGTGACGAACGCGGAGTTCGCTCGTTCCGTCGAGGCGACCGGATACGTCACCCTGTCCGAACGACCCGCCAACCCGGCCGACTATCCCGGCGCGAAGCCCGAGTTGCTCGAACCTTCATCAGTAGTGTTCCGCGCCCCGTCCGGTCCCGTCGATCTGAGGAATCCCTACAACTGGTGGACGTACGTTCGCGGTGCCAACTGGCGGCACCCGCGGGGGCCGGAAAGCACCCTGGAGGGGCTCGACGACCACCCGGTCGTGCACATCGCCTGGGAGGATATCGTTGCATACACGAAGTGGGCGGGGAAGGAGCTCCCGACGGAGGCGGAGTGGGAGTTCGCCGCGCGTGGCGGGCTCGACGGTGCCGAGTACGCCTGGGGAGACGAGCTGACCCCTGGCGGCAGACACCACTGCAACGCGTGGCAGGGCTTGTTTCCCTGGCAGAACCTCGTCAGCGACGGATACGAGTGGACGGCACCGGTGGGCTCGTTCCCGCCGAACGGCTACGGGTTGCAGGAGATGACCGGGAACGTCTGGGAGTGGACAGCGGACTGGTACAGGGAGCATGGGGCGATCCAGCGGTCATGCTGTACGCTGAGGAACCCGAGGGGCGGCGAGGAGTCCGGGAGCGTCGACCCGCGCCAGCCGGACATCCGGATCCCCCGAAAGGTAATGAAGGGCGGTTCCTATCTCTGCGCGCCCAATTACTGCCGGCGCTACCGCCCGGCCGCGCGCATGGCACAACCCGTCGATACCGCGACCTGTCACGTCGGCTTTCGCTGCGTCGCACGGCCTCGGTGACCCGGCTCTGACACCCGCGCCATCCGAGCCCTCCCGACCCGGCGCCCAAATGGAATCGCCCTGGGTGACGAAGACGAGCATGACGCCGAGACTCAAAGCCAGGGCCGGGATGTGACCGGCGAGTCCACCGATCCTCAACGGGAACACCCCGGGCAACAGGAGACCCGAACGCGCTGCCCGCCGCTGAGAATCCGGCCGGGGAGGGTCATCCAACTGACAACGCTGGGAGAGAGGGCCTGCCGCATACCGGCGAGCACGAATATCGGTCAGGCGAGAAAGGGGGTTCGAGAACTGAGATGCTCAGCTCGCTTGGCTGGGGAGCCCTGGCGGCTTCTTCACTCGTGCTCGGAGCGCTGCTGGCGTTCGCTCGGTCATGGCCGAGCAGGTGGGTGGGCCTCGTGCTCGCGTTCGGTGCCGGCGCACTGATCAGCTCGATCAGCTTCGAACTGGCGCTCGAGGGCGTACAGCTCGGCGGGCCGGGCAGCACGGCGATCGGCACGGGGATCGGTGCGGTAACCTACTACGTGCTGGACGGGGTGATTACGCGGAGGTTCTCGGCCGGGCGCGGTCGGCCTGGACGCTCGCAGACATCGGACGCGGGACCGGCTCTGGCCCTCGGGGCTTTCCTCGATGGGGTACCCGAACAGGTGGCCCTCGGCATCGGGCTGGCCGCAGAGGAGGGAGCCAGTCTCGGCCTACTGGTCGCCATCTTCGTCTCCAACCTCCCCGAAGCCGTTGGCTCAGCGACCGATATGCGGGCGGCCGGCACGAGTCGGCGCAAGGTCATGTGGCTGTGGCTCGCCGTGGCGCTGATCTGTATGCTCGCGACCGTGGTCGGCTACGCGGCGGCAGACGCGGCTTCGGGCGGTTTCAAGGCCGCGATCCACGGATTCGCCGCCGGAGCGTTGATCGTGATGCTCATCGACTCGATGATCCCGGAGGCGGCAAAAGGGTCAGGACGTGCCGCCGGCCTTGTCACTACGCTGGGATTCGCCGTCGCTTCCGCGATGGCGATGGTTTCGTAGCGTTAGGTCAGTCGGTCGCTTCCTTCGCTGACCGGAGCCTTTTCATTTCGCTGCGCCCCACCGGCAGGGCGGGACGAGAACGCCGCGACGCCATTCTCGACGGTCGGGAAGATTCGATCGTGCCCGATCTGGTCGGTGAGCCCCGAGGTCATTAGCACGCTGGGCCTTGCCGTGCCACTGGCGATCTACCTGCTGGGCGGTGACAAAGCTGCCGAACACCTGGATCAGCATCCTCAGTGGCTGGCGGCGCACGATCTGGCAGCACCCACCGCCGTCATAAGCCGGCTGGATTCTCATCGCGGGAGGCTGAACGTAACGACAGCCGGTGCCGGCACGAATCCTCCAGCAGGCCTCGGCGTTCCAGCGCGGAGCCCCCGGTGCAAAGCACGAGTCCACGCCTACGCACCTTTGAGTTCCAGGAGTTCTTCCACGCACCAGAGAGGATGACCGATGAGACAATCCAGTCAGAAGTTGGGATGTGACCCCGAGGGCGAGATGACATGACCGGGATGCTGCTGCTCTTCGGGACCGTGACGGCTGCAGTGTTCGTCGCCGTTCTCCTGGCCGAGGGCGTACGCCGGCCCGGTTACGACCCTGTCTACCACACGGGCAGCGAATTGTCATTGGGTGAGCGTGGCTGGGTCCAGATCGCCAACTTTCTGCAGGTGGGAGTGGGGATGCTCGCCTTCGCTGCGGGAGTCTACCTGACGCTCGAGACGACCTTGGGGGCGGTTCTGCTGACGATCTTCGGGCTCGGAATGATCGGCGCCGGGATGTTTCTCCCTGATCCGATTCGGGGCTACCCACCGGGAGCCCCGAAGGGTACTCCGACCGCAGCCACGCGGCAGCACGTAGCCCATGGGGTGATCGGCGGGCCCGTCGCCTTCGTCGCGATTTTCGGGGCATGTCTCGTGTTAGCCGGCCAACTCGACGGCTCCTGGCGGCTTTACACGATCCTCACTGCGGTAGCCGGCCTCGGGTTGACCATCTGGACAGCTCTTGCGTATCAGCGAGACGCTCCCAATACCGGTCTCGTACAACGCGCCCTCATCCTCGTCTACCTGGGTTGGATCGTACTCCTGGGAATTCACCTGCTCTGACGGAAGCAGTCTGCATTGCCCGGGAGTCCCATCTTCCGCGCCAGCGGGCGAGGTGACGACGGCGGTCGATCAGGGGCGGAGGCGCCTGACAGTCCGCATCGCCTACCGGGGTGATAGCCGTCGGGTTCGTGGACAGTGCGTCCTGGGCGTCGTCAATCGGGTTTGTTCCCAGGGGGATGCCCCCAGGAAAAGCGTAGGCGCCGCACAACCGGGCGATGTTCGTCGGGTGTTCGCCCCGATCGGCGCCCGCGTTCGGAGGATTTGTCAGCCGGAACGGCTCTTCACCGGGAGGGTGCTCACGAAGTTGGTTCCCCGCTCGACCCACTCGGCCACGTCATCTTCGGTGTCGCAACCGGCCGGTCCAACGAACACATAGCCCTTCATGGGCCGACCCGTGAAGTCCATCGGACGCACGTGAGGCTTCTGTAGTGCCTCCTCATGGTAGTCGGGGCCGACCCGCACCATCAGGTCGTCCTTTGCGATACCGCAGAACATCTTGCCGTCGAGGAGGAATGCCAACCCTCCGAACATTTTCTTCTCGGTGACACCGGTTCGCGGCCCCAGCACGCCGCGGATTCGATCTGCGAGGTCCTCATCGAAGGCCATCGATGCTTGCTCCTTTCCCGGAGGCCGGTCGCTTTCGAGGGTCGGTTCCACAAGCCCCACGAATCCGGCGGGCGGGATGTCGATCTACGGCGCGAGCTTCAACGCTTATCACGAAGCAGGTCCGTGATCTCCGCGGCCGTAGTGAACATCGCATCACCCATGTACCGCAGGCTTTCGATCGCCCGTCTCCCGGCCTCTGGGTGAGCCGCGCAAGCGTCTTCTACCACTACCGCGATATAGCCGAGGTCCGCGGCATGTCGAACTGTTGGCTCGATGCCAATCTCCGTCGCCACCCCCACGATGAGGACTGTGTGGATGTCGCAATCGCGTAGCGCGAAGTCGAGCGGCGTGCCCTCGAACGCGGACATCGAAAGCTTGTCGAAAACCGCTTCCGATTCACGCGGACATAGGTCCGGGACAATTTCCATGCCAGGCGAACCGCGGTGGAACCAAGGTACGATCTCCTCAGGCTCGTCCGTCCGCTGCCACGCCAGAGCTTGCCGGATCTGAAATCGCCCCATGAGGTTTTTGGGAAGCGACGTGTGGCGAACGAAGTACGTCCGAAGTCCCACCTCCCGGGCCGCTTCCAGTACAACACCAACCCTCTTGGTGATGCTCTCGGCCTGCTCCATCTGGCGCAGAATACCAACCTGCATGTCGTAGACGAGAAGCGCCGTGCGGTCGAGGGATACAGCGTCGTCGAGCGTGCGCGGGATTTCGATTCCGGAAGCGCGGCGCATAGTTGATCTCGTGACTGCGTTGCTTGGGCCCAAGGATGTTTTCTTCCGTCCGATGTCTCGGAGGACCTCCAACAGGGAACCTATCCACGATTACGACCGGCGGCGAGGGAGGCCAGGACGATCCTTCTGGGGGCCGTGTCGAAATGGGCACCCGCCGAGGCCGAGCGACTCCCGATGGGATCTCGGTCGGTCAAACTGTGATGACGACCGTTCTCGAGGCGTGTGTCACGGGCATCTCATCGGCGGTAGGCTAGGAGCCGAGCAGAAAACCGAGGCTGATTCCGAAGACCGTTTCGTTGCCGTCCTGTGAAGTAAGTGTCAGCGCGAACCCGCCGTAGACGCGCTCTGTGCCCAAAGCAGCGCCGAGCCCGACGCCGAACTCGACATCGCTTTCCGAATCGAACCCCTCCACGCTCTGTCGCGCGTACAGCAGCTGCGGTGCAGCGGACAACGTAAACGCGAGCCCTTGCCCGGCGGAAACCATTGTGCCGACGCCGAATCCGACCGGGATCGTGAGGGCGGATACCGAAAACCCGTCCTCGGAGACGCGCGCATAGGAGAGTCCGCTAAACGGGCAAGCCGACAGCTCGAACGCCTCCAGTTCGTAGCCGGCACGGCCAGAAACGCCGAAACCGTTCGCGTCGATGTTGTCGTAGCTCGTGACCCCCACACCCGCTTCGATCCCCAGCGGCGTCGGCAGGTTGGCGTTGACCGTCCCACCGAAAGTCGTGGCGTTGTCAGCGAATGTGATCGCCGGGTTGACGCTGAGCCGCGCTGCTGGAGTCGGATAGCCCAGGCACGCCTGGGCCGCCAGTGGTGCCGCCGATCCAAGCACCAGCCAGCCACAGCAGGCGACTAGCAAACAGGCGAATGAACGCATATCAAAGATCCCTCGTCGTCGTGATCGACTATGATTTCGGATACGATCCCGGGCGCCCGGCGACACCCGGGCCTGTTTCTATATCGGACACGAAGGCGGCGGTCAAGCGAACTGCGCGTCGATGAGCTCCTTGTGACGGTCTTGTGAACGTTGCACGAGCGATTCGTTACCGACAACCGCTCGTTGGGTCACGGCGCGATTCCTCGAGGCCACCGTGCAGCGGTGAAATGTGCGAACGTGCGGCACCGACACCTCCACCTGCTTTCTCCCCCAGGATGCGGTATCCAACGGTGACGGCTATACCGCTAGCGATAACCTTTTCGCCTTCGATCCAGCTCTTCTGGGGCGAACCTGAGCCCTCGATCCGTGGCACGTGCCCTCCCGCCGTTCAAAGCTGATCGGGCCCTCGGCGTCCCCGAGGGCCCGCGCTCCAACACGGTCGCATCAGACCTGCGCTGACAGGACTCGGCGGCATACTTCGCGCACATATGGGGATAGGACACTAGCGTCCAACTCCCCCAATCGGCGAGGACGCCATGGAAAAATGACGAAATCTGCCGCACGGCGGACAATGTCAATGAAAAGAACCGTTGGAGACAAGCCCAATGAGTAGCCACGATCGGAATCGTACCCGGTCCGTTGTTCGGCCGCACCATGGCGCTCTCCATCGTGGCACGCTCCCGCTGTTTGCGCTCGCGCTGTTGGTTCCGTCGACGCGCCCCGCGTCCGCACAGGAGGTGACGCGGGAGCGAGTCAGCGCGGCGCTCACGGAACTGGAAACACTGGCGCAACGATCGAGACGAAGGGCGTGCCAGGCATGGCGATCGCCGTCGTCCACGACGACCAGGTAGTCTACCTGCGGGGGTTCGGTGTGCGTGAGGCTGGCCGGCCGGAGCCGGTCGACGCCGAGGCCGTCTTTCAGCTCGCCTCGATGTCGAAGCCGATCGCATCGACGATCGTGGCAGCGATCGTGAGTGAAGGAGCCGTCGCGTGGGACGACGAAGTGATCACGCACGACTCTGGGTTTCGGATGCACGACGCGTGGGTGACGAGCCAGGTCACGATCCGTGACTTCTTCGCTCATCGTAGCGGCTTATCCGGCTCAGCGGGCAACGACCTCGAGGAGGTGAGCTACGGCCGGGACGACATCCTGTACCGCCTGCGCTATCTCGAGCCTACCAGCAGTTTCCGTTCGACCTACGCGTACTCGAACTTCGGTCTGACCGAAGGCGCGATCGCCGCGGCGAAGGCGATCGGACTCTCATGGGAAGACGCCGCGGCCGAGAAGCTGTACCGACCGCTGGGAATGAGTTCGACCAGCTCGCGATTCGCGGATTTCACGGCGTCCCCGAAGCGCGCTCACCTTCACGTTCTCGATGATGGCGTGTGGACGCCAGCATTGACTCGCAAGGCAGACGCCCAATCCCCGGCGGGCGGCGTCAGCTCGACCGCGCGCGATCTGGCGCAGTGGGTACGCCTGCAGCTCGGCGGCGGCACGATCGATGGCAGGCCTATCATCGATGCGGACGCGCTGGCGCAGACGCATCTGCCCGAGATCATGCGCGGGACCAACCTGGTCACGGGAAGCCCCGGCTTCTACGGGCTGGGCTGGAACGTGGATTACGATGCAGAGGGCCGTGTCTTCCTCGACCATGCCGGCGCCTTCTCGCAGGGGGCGCAGACACAGGTCAAACTGCTGCCGGAGGAAGATCTCGGGATCGTCGTCCTGTCCAACGCGTTTCCCACGGGTGTCCCGGCCGGCATCGCCGACAGCTTCTTCGACCTCGTGCTGAACGGGAGCCTGTCACGCGACTGGATTGCCTTCTGGAGCAAACCATATCACGAACTCGTCGAGATCTTAGTATCCATCGGCCTGCCCTATGCCACACCACCCGAACGGCCGTCGCCGGCGCTCCCGCTGAGCACATACGCCGGGACATACACCAACGACTATTTCGGCGACATCGAGATCGTCGCGCAGGATGGCGCTCTGAGCCTTCTCATCGGACCGCACAACGAGCCCTTCCCGCTCGAGCACTTCGATCGCGACATCTTCACGCAGGTCGCGTTTCCGGAACCACCCGCTCCCCCCGCCGGTGTGTTCTTCTCCGTCGGTCCTGACCGAACCGCCCAGGAAGTCGTGCTCGAGGTCTACAACGATGACAACCAAGGCACGTTCACGCGCGTGACACCTGACCGATGAAGTGATGACCCGCGAGTCGCAGCGATCTCCGCGACGGACCCTCTGTGTGCGCCATCGCTTCGCCGGCACAACCGTCTCGCGACCCTCACGGACTTCCTGCGCCCCGGTCGGCGTCGTACAGCTCCGGCGAGGTCGGGACCTGGTCGTTGAGGTGGGCGGCGACCTCGACCATGCGCCGGGTGTTGCAGGAAGGGCGGAACAGGAGGGCCTACCGGAGCGTCTCCTCCAGGGACCACTAGCCGATGCGATGACGCATGCGGGACAGCTCGCTCTCCTCCGTCGCCTCGCCGGGGCACCCGTCGCCGCCGAAAACTTCTTTCAGGCTGATATTGGTGCGGATCACCTCAATTTGAATCGCCGGAACGCGACACGAGCTCATGATCGTCACACGACCCAACTAAACCGCGTTGTCCTGGGCGGTAGCGGCCAGGAGAGCCCAGCCCCGCGATGGGCTGAGGATTTCCATACAGCCGAGATCGGCACCCTCACCGATCCACGCGTAATGCAAGCTTGCCGAGATAGTGCTCCTCGAGAGAGCGGTGCGCTGCGGAGGCCTGATCGAGGCTGAACGTGCGGGCGACATGGACCTCGAACGGGCCGGAGTCGATCAAGTGGTTCAGGCGGCTCGTAGCCGCCGGGCTTCGTTCGCCGTTGTAGAGGATGAGGTGTCTGCCGGGCGGGATCTGAGGCTCGGGAACCACCCCGTAGGGGCAGGCGACTCGTGCGCGATCTCGTATGGCCGTAAGCGCCCTGTCGACCGCCTCGCCGCCGATGGTGACCAGAGCAGCGTCGAGACCGCCGGGCGCGAAGTCGCGGACGGCGGCGACCACGTCGTCCTGCCGCCCGTCGGCCAAGGCATCGGCGCCGAGCCGATTCGCGAGCGCGACGCCGTCATCTCCCGAAGCTACCGCCAGTATCCGAGCGCCCATTCGCTTAGCAATCTGGATGGCCATATGCCCGATACCGCCACTGGCCCCGACGATCATGAGCGTTGTGCCCGGTTCTAGGTTGAGCACGTCTAGGCCGCTCAGGGCGGTCAACGCGTCCCACGGCATCGCGGTTGCCTGCTCGATCGTCAAGTGGCTGGGTACATGCGACACGTAGTCCTCCTCCACCGCAGCGTACTCGGCATAGAATCCACCCTTGGGGAGCGGCATGGAGGCGGCGTATACCCGGTCGCCTACCGCTAAGCGGCTGATGCGCTCGCCCACGGCGGCGACCGTGCCTGCACCGTCCCAGCCGAGCACGTAGGGAAAGGTCGACTCGAATCCGAACGCCCCGTCGTACTGGCCCTCCCGCTCCACAGCGTCCCACGACCCTACGCCCGCGGCCTCGACTCGGATCAGGACATCGCCGGGTCCGATCTCGGGAACAGGTACGGATCGCATACTGATCCTCTCGATGCCACCAAAGCCATCGATGGCGGCTGCTCGCATTGTCTCGGGTACGGCTTGTGTCATCGTCTTCGCCTCCGGGCGATTAATCAAGAAATGCCCACGCATCGAGGCTACGCCCGCAGGTTACGGTTGCACAAGTACCTACCAGACAGTAAGGTACATATCGCACCGTAAGTCTTGAGAGATCATGAACGAGCAGCAACAGTGCATATGCGGCCTGGTCCCGGCGCTGGCCGTGATCGGCGGGAAATGGAAGGCATTGATCCTGTGGGAGATGAACGACGGACCCGTCCGGTTCGGCGAGTTGAAGCGCCGTGTGCAGGGGATCAGCGAGAAGATGCTGATTCAGGCGCTTCGGGAGTTGGAAGCGGATGGCGTCGTCCATCGCGAGGCCTTCCATCAGGTTCCACCGAAGGTGGAGTACTCGGCGACCGAGTTCGGCGCCTCGCTCAACGCTGTGTTGGAGCCGCTGTGCAGGTGGGGCGAGCAGCACATGGAGCGGATTGCTGCGTTTCAACGGGAGTAATGCACATCCAATGACACCAGGCCACGCGTGTGCGACTTTCCACAATCGGAGAGCTATCTGCTGAAGATGGTGTAGTGCGTGAGCCCGGGCAGGATGGCGAGGCGGTTGGCGTTCATCCCGGAGCCGTCCCACTGCGCGTCCTGCAGACCGCCGCCGAGCAACTCGAAGAACTTCGCCGTGTGCGATGTCCGCACTGCGTCCCAATCGCCGACGACCAGCATGGTGGGGACCTTCATCTGCCTGACCTCGTCCGACCAGTCGTAGTCCTTGCCGAGCATCTCGCCCACCTGGGCAACGAGCTTGGTCCAGTTGTTCGGAGCGGGCGCGATGGCCGCGTACATCTGGTAGAAGGGGGTCTGCTTCATGCCCTCGGCCGCCTGCTCGGCCGCCTGCTCGGGCGCCGCGCCGATCTGCTTCATGCCTTGCGCATTGTACTCGTGCCAGCCGGAAAAGGCGTACGGCGTCGACACCAGTATCAGCTTGTCGACCACCTCGGGATGATCGATGGCCAGGCGCAGGGCGGTGCTCCCGCCCATGGAATCACCCATCACGTCGGCCTTCTCGAAGCCGAGGTACTTGATCAGCTCGGCGACGTCGGTCGCCATGTTCGCAAAGGACATCTGCCGGTCGAACGGCAACGTGCGGCCGTGCCCCTGCAGGTCCACGCCGATCACCTGGCGCCCCGCCAGTGCCGGCAGCACGGGGCCGAACATCTCGATGGAGTGGAAGCCGCCATGCAGCAGGACGAGCGGCTCGCCCTCGCCGTAAATCTCGCAATAGACTTCGACGCCGTTGACGGGCGCATAGCCGAATTTGGAGGGAGGGACATGACGGTTCCTTCATTGGTTTGAGCGATGGCGGGAGCGGCCAACACAAGGGCGGTAGCCGCTGCGGTGAGGGCAAGGAAGCTGCGTTTGAGCATTTGAATTTCCTCTTTCTGTTTGGTCAGCTCTGGATCGCGGCGAAGGCGTTCGTCCAGCGGCCCGTTTTCGCGGCCAGGCATGCGCCGGGGTGTGGATCAGAACTCGATGTTCACCCCGATACTCGGCAGGAACCCAATCGCCCTTTCGTACTTCGGAGCGCGCTCCCGCTCGTCCCAGGTGTAGGCGATCGGATTGTCGCGATTGTAGAGGTCCTGTATGTCCAGGTACGTCGTCAGCTGCATCGAGCGGAATGTCCACCGTCGATCGATGCGGAAGTCGAGGCCGTGGAACGCCGGCATACGCCCGCCCTGATGGTAGCGATCGAAGTCGAGCCGTCCCTCGAACGGTCCGGAGGCAAGATAGGGCGTCTTTGGAAGGCCCGTCGCGGCACGGAAGCGGAGACCAAGGTCCCATGACTCGTTGGGTCGCCACCCCACCGCGAGATTACCAATGATAGGCGAGTCGTACGCACCGACGCGGGAGACACCATCCA
>WHSP01000081.1 GCA_009380025.1 Gemmatimonas sp.
TTGACCTGCACGATTTCTCTTCGGCCTTCGCGCAGCCTGTTTTTCAACAGCCTTCCAGAAGCCTGCAGGCAAACCTTTGGCCCTCTTGCCCGTCCGGCGGCGGAAACCGCCGGATCGACGGCTGATGGAGGTCCTCGGATTGACGCCGTGGCAGTGGATCCTTCCGATTTTCATCGGGGTCACTGCCGGACTCCTGACGAACGCTATCGCGATCTGGATGCTCTTCCATCCGTACCGCCCGATCCGGCTCAGGGGCATCCCGATCATGCCGATGGGGGCGATTCCTCAAGAGATCGACCGCATCGCTCGGCGAATTGGCGAGACCGTGGGCAAGGAGTTGCTGACGGCGGACGACATCGCCCGGACGCTTTCGTCTGATTCGTTCCGGACCCGATTCGACGACGCGCTTCGTGAGGCGCTCGAGGCGCTGATCGATCGGGAGATAGGCGTCCTTCCCGACCTGTTCACTGTCGAGCAGGCGGCGGGGTTGCAGAAGGTGCTCGAGCGTATGCTCAACAAGCTGTTGGAAGGCGTCGAGGTCTACCTCAACTCGCCGGAGTGGGAGGAACGGGTCCGCGGGGTGGCGCGGGGGCTGAGCGGCGAGTTCCGGGAGCAACCATTCTCCATCATCCTCACCTCCGAGCTTCAGGAGGACCTGAACCGTGGGCTGCAGCAACTCTGGACGGGGGTCCGTGAGAGCCCGGAGTTCGCTCGAGTCATCGCGGAAGCGCTCGATCGGGGGATCGCACGGCTGCTCGTTTCGGAGAAGGCCGTCCGGCACTACGTGCCCGCCGGGGCCGTGAACCTCGGCGAGTCGGTGGTCGCGAACTATCTTCCGATCCTCCTCGAGCGTCTGGGCGGAATCCTCGACGACCCCGAAACCCGCCTGAAGCTTCAACAGACGCTCCGCCGCTTCACCAACCGCTTCCTCGACGAGCAGAATGCCTGGCGACGATTGGTCGGCCGGATGATGATCACCGAACGCACCCTCGAGCAGACGGTCACGGCGATCGAGCAGGGCGGGGCGGACGAGATTGCGGGGCTCCTGAAGGAGCCGGAAGTGCAGGCACGCGCCGCAGCTGCCGTGAACAACGGGGTCGAGGAATTGTTGGACCGGCCGGTTCGAGACCTCCTCGGCGACATTTCCTCCGAACGTGCGGACAGGGTCCGGAATGCGTTGGTGGAACGGATCCTCTACCTTTTTCGCCATCCGACGACGGAAGAGGTGGTGCTCGGTCGGCTCAGGCAGGTGGTGTCCGCCGCAGCGGATCGCAAGGTCGGTGACCTGCTGACGATCCTGGGCGAAGATCGGTCCCGAGAGCTCACCGACCGCGGTGCGGACTGGATTCTCGAGACCCTGCGTGGCCCACGGGTTCTCAATTTCATCCGTAGTGCTATCGAGCACCGCACAACATGGATGCTTTCCGTTCCCCTCGGCCGACCGCGGGATTACCTCCCCGCCAATGCCGTACGCCGTGCGGAGAGCCTGATGTTCGACCCGCTCTGGCGGTTTCTCCAGCGCCGCGTCCCGGCAGCCATAGCGGGGCTGCCTGTCGCGAACATGGTGGAGGCGAAGTTGAAATCGTACCCAATCGCGAAGGTCGAAGAGTTGATCTGGCGTGTAAGCCGGCAGGAATTGGTGCTGATCATCTACCTTGGCGGCTTTCTCGGCGCGCTCATCGGAAGCGTGATGTTGTTCCTCGAGAGCGTGCCGGCGGGCCTGGCCACGTCGGGCTTCTTCGTGCTCCTTTCCTTCCTGTTCCTCAACCTCAAGGGCGGCAGGGCGCGGAAGACGGCATAGTGGCACGGTCTTCTCCCAGACAACTCCGAGCCCCAAGCGGTCGGTAGCGACCCCCCGACGGAGCCAACACCATCGACTCACATCGCCGACCCCCGGCAGCCGAACCCGCAACGATTCCCAAACGAAAGCGCATCGTCTACACGCTACGCGATGCGCCGCTCGGGATCCTGCTGATGGCGGCGGTATTTTCGATGATTGGGTTGACCTCCATGATGGGAGCCGGCTGGTTGGTCCTGTTCGGTGCGTCCGGGAGCCTGTGGGCGGGGATGGTGGCGGCCGTTGCCGGCCCTGCGATTCTCTACCTCTCGTACCACGTGGTTCGATTGGCTCGATGGGCCTGGACAGCCGTGCTGGTCATGGTCGCGCTGATGCTCGGCTCCTCCATCGTCCGACTCGTCGTCACTCCAGCGCTGGACGTCTCCGTGATCGCCGAGATCATCGCGGAGCTTGGGATCGGCCTCTACCTGACCCGCCCGGCGATCAGGTCGGCGTTCGGGCTTCGCGAGGACAGGCGAGTGGGCCCAGGGGCCGCGCCCTGACCTGGAGGCGGCAGTCGAGACCCTGGGAACGCCGGCGTCCTCGCCCGCCACGCAGTTCCCTGGGAGCGCGGGCGTCCCGCCCGCCACGCAGTTCTGGCGTCTCATGCAGGCCGGAGCTCGGCGGTCCTAGGGAGAGTGGCCGACCCGATACAGCTCCCGAAAGTAACGATGCCAGAGTGCTAGATGAGCGTCGGTGAGCCTGAACCGAAGACCGACCGGCCGATCGCCATGATCCCGCCGACGACTAAGGCCAGAGAAACCGCGACGCCGAGTAGCCGAATGGTGTTTCCCCTGGCGACGTCCGGCGCCGACCGTCCGAACCTCATCGACCCGTGCGCGACCGCCGCGGCCGCGATCATCATGAACATGTGCCCGATCAAAGCCGAGTAGAAAAGCCCGAAAGCGACCATCAGTAGCCCCAGCACGATCTGCAGGTCGATCAATCCTGTGAACGCGGAGCCGACGATCCTGGCTGTCCGAGCGTCGCCCTTTTTGGACGCGACCGCATAGGCGAAGTAGACCAGTGCCACGATTCCAGCCAGCAACACGAGATACCGGACGCCCGAGTGGGCCATGAAGAGCATCTGCATGAACAGTTCGCTTGCCGAGGGAGCGATGGGCCTTCGAAACGGGGGGAGGATAGAGAGTCGGAGTGGATGGGCGCAACAGCGTGAGAGTCGACGAACCCGATCCGCTACCGGTAACGGGGAGCACCTGCTGCGGTAACGGAGATCGTCTGCTGGATGGCGGATGACGCCGTCTCCCGCCACATTTCCCGCGCGACCAGGCCATTCCCCCGCGACTGCGAGAACCAAATGACGAGGACCCGGATTGGTGTCGCTCTCGGGCTTGATCGACCGGAACTCCGGGCGTGGGCCATGTACGATTGGGCCAACTCGGCCATGGTGACGACCGTCGTCGCGGCTGTCTTCCCAATCTTTTACTACAACGTGGCGGGCGCCGGCCTACCGGAAGGCGTGGCGACCTTCCGGTTCACCGTCGCGACCGCGATCGGACTCGGGATCATCGCGGTCGCCGCGCCCATCCTCGGTGCAATCGCCGACTTCACGGCCGCGAAGAAGCGCTTCCTGGGAGGCTTCCTTCTTCTCGGGGTCGGCGCGGTCAGTGCCATGTTCTTCATTGGTCAGGGCGAATGGTTCTTCGCCTCGATCGTGTTCATCCTCGCCAACATCGGGGCGAACGGGAGCTTCGTCTTCTACGATTCGCTGCTCCCCCATATCGCTTCGGCTGACGAAGTCGATCGGGTCTCGACGGCCGGCTATGCGCTGGGCTACCTGGGCGGCGGAGTCCTCCTCGCGTTCAACCTCGCCTGGATCACCGCTCCGGGCGTGTTCGGACTCCCGTCGGGCCCTGGACTCTCTCCACAGGAGGCGACTCTCCCCGCTCGGCTCGCCTTGCTCTCGGTTGCCGTCTGGTGGCTCCTCTTCTCGATCCCGCTCTTCCGGACCGTCCCTGAGCCGCCCCGCGCGATCGAGCCGCAGGAGCGCGCGACCCACAACCCTGCCCGCGCCGCGTCCTCCCGCCTCTACGAGACGTTCACCGAGCTCCGGGACTACAAGCAGGCCTTTCTTATGCTCCTCGCCTTCCTCGTTTACAACGATGGGATCGGCACGATCGTCCGCGTGGCGACGATCTACGGAACGGAGATCGGCATCGAGCAGAACTCCTTGATCCTGGCGATCCTTGTCGTGCAGTTCGTCGGCGTTCCCTTCTCCTTCGCGTTCGGTTCGATCGCTGGGCGTATCGGCGCCAAACGGGCAATTTTCGTCGGACTGCTCGTCTACGCGGGTATCAGTATCCTCGGGTACTTCATGACGAACGCCACCCATTTTATGCTGCTCGCCGTGCTCGTCGGCATCGTGCAGGGAGGGACCCAGGCACTGAGCCGGTCGCTTTTCGCGAGCATGGTTCCCCGGCACAAGTCGGGCGAGTTCTTCGGCTTCTTCGCGGTATTCGAGAAGTTCGCCGGCATCTTTGGTCCGGCGCTCTTCGCCCTGACGATCGCCCTGACCGGGTCCAGTCGAAACGCGATCCTCTCCGTCATCGTCTTCTTCCTCGTGGGCGCTGTGCTGCTGGCGATCGTCGATGTCGATGAGGGGCGGAGGGTGGCCAGGGAAGCCGAGGAGGGCATCCTGATTCGCGAAGGGACGGCGGCAGTGTGAGCACGCGCGACCTGGATATCGTCGGGGCGGGCGAAGAGAACGAGTTCGCCTCCTACCGGCCGGTCCCATTCGAGCGGGCGTGGTGGCTGCGCGGTGTCCATGCCCAGACGGTCGGCGGCCGCCAGCTACGCCGCTACGACCGCGAGCCTCTGCGCTCCGAGCGCATCGAACTCCCCGATGGCGACTTCGTCGACCTCGACGAAGGGCCGGAGTCGCTCCCGGAGGACGCACCGGTCGTCCTCGCGCTGCACGGTCTCGAGGGCTGTTCCGGGTCGAACTACATGTCGACGGTGGCGAGGGAGTTGGCAGCGGTCGGGATCCGTACACTGAGGCTGAACTTCCGTGGCTGCAGCGGCGAGATGAACCGCCTGGCACGCTTCTATCACGCGGGCGATACCGGCGATGTCGCCTTCGTTGCCAATCTGCTTTGGGAGCGGCACGCGTCGCGACCCATGGGGCTGGTCGGCTTCTCGCTCGGTGGCAACGTCTTGCTCAAGTACCTCGGTGAGCAGGGCGACGAGGCTCGCCAGCGGTTCCGGAGCGCCGCAGCCGTCTCCGTGCCGTTCGACCTGGTCGAGGGGACTCGGAAGCTGGAGCGCGGGGTGATGGGCAGGCTCTACACCCTCTACTTCATCCGCAAGCTGCGGCGCAAGATGCGGGCGAAGCGGGAGATGCTCAGGAACCTCTGCGATGTCGACGCCGCCCTGGCCGCGTGGACCATCCGCGCCTACGACGAAGCGGCAACTGCACAGCTCCATGACTTCGAGAGCGCCTGGCACTACTACGAGAGCTCCAGCGCCAAGCACTTGATGCACCGGATTCGCACCCTAACGCTCGTTATCCATGCGATGGACGACCCGTTCCTCCCGTCGACCGCTGTGCCCGTGGAAGCAGTTCGCGAGAACCCCTGGTTGATCGATGCCATTACACCGAATGGCGGGCATGTCGGCTTCGTAACCGGTTCGCCCTTCCGACCGGTCTTCTGGGCTGAACGGGAGGTCGCGCGGTTCATGGCGGCCACGTTGAAGGCGAGGTAGGGGCGATGTCAGAGCCACCGGAAGAAGGCGAGATACAGTACGGCCGGACGGTCGCGGAACGGATGGCGAACCGGGTTCAGATCAACGTTCCGGGAACCGGAGGTAACGCGAAGCTCGAGCAGGCGATCGGGCGGGTCAACGAGGACGATGAGCTGTACGCCCTCTGGCTCGCCAGTAACGTCACCGCCGTCGAGCGGCTCGGCATGACGGATCACGGGCCGGTCCACGTGAAGATCGTCATGAACATCGCCGACAAGCTGTTTCGCCTGCTCATCGAGCAGGGCGTCGAGCCCTCGGTGGTGCGGAACTACGAGATGGACTTGGACGATGCCGAGTTGATCATTGCGCTGGCGGCCCTGATGCACGATGTCGGGATGTCCATCCATCGGCCCGATCACGAGACCTTCTCGCTTTTTATCACCCAGAGGAAGGTCACGGAACTCCTGAATGGGATCTACGATCTCCCGACGGCTACGGTGATCCGGGCAGAAATTCTCCACGCGATCATCGCCCACCGATCGGGGGGCAAGCCGCTCACCCTCGAAGCCGGGATCGTTCGGGTCGCCGATGCGCTCGACATGGCGAAGGGGCGCTCCCGCATCCCCTTCTCGGGTGGGTCGATGAGCATCCATTCGGTGTCGGCTGCCGCGATCGAGGCGGTCCACATCGAACCGGGCGAGACGATGCCGGTCCGCCTGCGAGTCGAGCTCTCGAATTCGGCCGGGATCTTCCAACTCGATCAACTCTTTCGCGAGAAGCTCGCGGGCAGTGGCATCGAGCCATACGTGGAACTGGAGGCGGATTTCGCTGGTGAGGAGGAGAAACGGATTGTGGAGCGGTTCCGGTTGTGAGATGATTCGAGGGGGTTCACGCGAAGACGCGATGCGAAGCCGCGGAGGGAGCAGAATGACCTCGACATCCTCCAAGTGTCCCCGCGGTCTCCGCGTGAGACCTTGAGAGCGCTGATCTCCGGCGGCCAGACGGGAGTCGATCGGGCGGCCCTGGATGTCGCGAGGGAGCTCGGCATACCAACCGGCGGCTGGTGCCCGCGCGATCGATGGGCAGAAGACGGAACACTGGCGACCGCGTACCCACTCCGCGAGGCCTTTTCTGAGGATCCAGCACAACGGACGGTCTGGAACACCTTCGATGCCGATGCGACGCTGATCGTGTCGGGTTCCGACTCGGCCGGCGGCACGCGGCTCGCCCTGGAAAGCGCACAGCGGTTCGATCGCCCGGTCCTGGTAATCGAGCCGACGGCGAGGGGAGCTGAGGCTGGGCGAGAGTGGCTAATGACGCTCCAAGCCGATATCGTGCTCAACGTCGCCGGCCCGCGGGAGTCGGAGGGGTCAGGCTGCTACGCATCCGCGGTGACGGTATTGCGGTCGATCCTCGCCGATCGGGCCAAGCGCGTCGAGCCGCCGTGGCGCGTGTTGGTGACCGGCGGCGCCGGGTGTCTCGGCAGTCGGCTCATCAGCCTTGCGCCGACCGGAATCGAGGTCCACGCGACGGAGCGATCGAATCCGGTCCAGGGGTGCGCCGCACACCGGGTCGATCTTGCGGATCGGGACGCGGTTCGAGAGTTGTTCGACGCCCTTCGGCCACGGATCGTCGTCCACACGGCGTACGGCACGGGCGACATGGAGCGTGATATCATCGCGGCGACGCACAACGTTGTGGAAGCGGCCGCGGAGGTCGAGTCGAGGTTCATGCACGTCAGCACGGACATGGTCCTGGACGGCGAGAACGCTCCCTTCGCCGAGAGTGCCGAACCGGATCCGGTTCATGAGTACGGACAGGCCAAGACGGTGGTCGAACGACGAGTGCAGCAGGCGATACCAGAAGCGACCGTGATCCGCACCTCGCTCATGACGGCCTTCGATCCGCCCGACCCCCGGACTGCGTGGGTGCTCGAAGGGCTTCGTAGCGGGTCCGGGTGTGATCTCTTCGTTGACGAGCTCCGCAGCCCGATCCTGGTCGCTGACCTCGCCCGGCAGGTCTGGGAGATCGCCCGGTTGGAGCGTGAGGCCGCCGCCGGAATCTGGCACCTTGCGGGCCCCGAAGCGATGAGCCGGTATACGCTGGGGTCACTAATCGCCGCGGTATACGGGCTCGACCCGAGCCCGCTTCGAGCGGCTCGCAGCACATCCTTCCCGGGACCGCGGCCACGGGACCTGCGGCTTCTGACGTCGCGCGCAGACCGAGAGCTGCCGACGCGGGGAAGGGCGTTGAGCGATTTCGTTGCCAGAGCGCCTGACCCCTCTCGCAAGCGGGGGGGCGATCGAGGCCTCCGATCGCTGTAGTCGCAACGGCCGACCCCGTCGCCCGAGATCGAAAACACCCGAAAACGATGTCCGATATTCGAGTTCGCTTCGCGCCTAGTCCCACCGGCTTCCTCCACGTTGGCGGGGCAAGGACGGCGCTGTTCAACTGGCTGTACGCTCGCCAGATGGGAGGCGTATTCGTTCTGCGCATCGAGGACACGGACCGCGCGCGCTCGAGCGATGAGATGTCTCAGGCGATCCTGGACGGCATGGAGTGGCTGGGGCTCGATTGGGACGAGGGGCCATACCACCAGGCGGACGGCATCGATCAACACCGGGTGGAGGTCCAGAAGCTGCTCGACTCGGGACACGGGTATCGCTGCTTCTGTCCGCCGGACGTGCTCCAGGAGAAGCGGGAGCGGATGGAGAAGGAGGGGGGCTCGGGCTACCGATACGACCGGACGTGTCTCGACGTAGATGGTGCTGAGGCGGAGCGTCGGGCCATGTCAGGCGAGCCCCACACGGTGCGCTTCCGCGTGCCCGACGGCGAAACCGCCTGGGCTGACCTCGTCCACGACGAGGTGTGCTTCAGCAATGAGGATATCGACGACTTCATCGTCCTCCGCACGGATGGCACGCCGGTCTACATGCTCGCCGTCGTTTCCGATGATGCGGAGATGGGGATCAGCCACGTCCTGCGCGGTGACGACCACTTGTCGAACACACCGAAACAGCTCCTCCTGTACCGCGCCCTCGGCCTTCCCGAGCCACGTTTCGGCCACCTGCCGATGATCCTCGGCCCCGACGGCCGTCGCCTCTCGAAGCGCCACGGAGCCACCGCTGTCAGCGAGTACAGGGACGCGGGCATTCTTCCTCAGGCGCTCGACAACTTTCTCGCGCTCCTCGGCTGGAACCCCGGCGACGACCAGGAAATCATGCTCGAGCACGAGCTGATCGCCCGGTTCTCGCTCGAGCGGATCGGCAAGAAGAGCGCGGTGTTCGACCCGGAGAAGTTGGACTGGATGAACGGGCAGCACATCATGCTGATGGATGCCCACGAGTTAGGGCGACTCGTCGCACCGCTGCTGATCGAGGAGGGGCTGACCACCGAGGAGGAGCTCGAGGATCGAGCCGACTGGTTCGCCACCCTGATGGAGCTGCTGCAGCCCCGCGCGCGAACCCTTACTGCCATTGCCGAGCAGGCCCGGATCTTCCTCGCGACGGACATCGAGTACGAGGAGAAGGCAGTCGGCAAACACTGGAAGGATGCGGACTCCGTCATCGAACGCCTCACCGTCGTCCAACGCGCGTTCGATGAAGTCGTGGAGGACTGGAATCCCGGCCGAATCGAAGAAGCCCTGCGCGCGGCCGCGGAACGGGAGGGCGTCGGATTCGGCAAGCTCGTGCACCCTTTGCGGCTCGCGCTGACCGGCGGCTCGGCGAGTCCCGGCATCGACCAGGTCGCCTGGTTGCTCGGGCCCAACACCATCCACGAGCGGATTGCGGCGGCCACTGCATTCCTGCAGAGCCGCTCCAGCGCTGAACTTCACGGTTGACTCGGCCCCAGCGCAACCCTAACTTTTCGGCTGGAGAGGCGGTAGCCGCCTCTGAGTTGTCGGCTTGCCGCTCGAGGAGGGTCTATGCCCGAACCACTTTCGAAGATCGAGCGCCGTATCCTCGATTACCTTGTTGATTACCTCCGCAAGAACACCTATCAGCCGAGTATCCGGGAGATCGGCAAACGGTTCGGGATCAAGTCGACGAAAACGGTGTCCGAGTATCTCCAGACGCTCGCGGACAAGGGGTATATCGAGAGGGAGGCCTCCCGTTCCCGGGGGGTGAAGATCCTCGGGCTCAACCTCGAGCGTCCCGAGGCGATCAGCGTTCCGTTCTACGGGAAGATCGCCGCCGGCAGGCCGGCCTTGTCGCAGGAGGACGTCAATTCGGAGTTCACGCTCGATCCGAAGCTCATCGGCTCCCCGAATGCGTTCTTCCTCCAGGTCGATGGCGACAGCATGGAGCAGATAGGGATCCTGGACGGTGACATGGTCCTGGTTGAGCCCATCGACGAAGAAGACTTGCAGAATGCCGAGGTCGTTGCCGCGCGGCTCGGTGGGGAGGCGACGGTCAAGCGCTATTTCCGGCGAGGGGACGAAGTCGTGCTCGAACCGGCGAATAGCGACTACGCTCCCATCCTCGTACGCGAGTACGACGATTTCGTGGTCCTCGGCCGGGTCGCCTGCTTGATCCGCCGCTTTGCCGCGAAACAAACCCAGGTCGTTGGCGGCTGACCGATCGCAACCGCCTGGCCGGACCCCGGACGACAACGAGCGTCCGGGGTCTTTTGTTGACACACAGAGTCTGGAGCAAGCAGCGGTTCGCCCCGCCATGACCGTTGACCCCGAGCAACCCGAGGACACCGAACGGATGGGGCTCGCGCTCCAGGAGGCAGAGCGATCACGCGAGATCGGAGAGGTGCCCGTCGGTGCGGTGGTGATGCGAGAAGGCCAGGTGGTCGGGGTAGGGCACAACCTGACGCACACCACGCAGGATCCGTCGGCGCATGCCGAGATGGTCGCCATCCGACGGGCGGCCGAGGTGCTTGGCCATTGGCGAATGCTCGACTGCACCCTCTACGTGACCCTGGAGCCGTGCACGATGTGTGCGGGGGCGATCGTGCTCGCCCGCGTTCCGCGCCTCGTCTATGCGGCCCGGGACCCGAAGGCCGGCATGTGCGGCTCTCTGGGCAATCTCGTGCAGGATCCGCGGCTGAACCATCGGGTCACGATGACGACGGGCGTGCGAGCGGAGGAGGCGGGCGAGATGCTGCGAGCGTTCTTCCGGGCGCGGCGGGATAACGATCTACCGCCGAAACGCTGAGAGCATAGAGGAGCGGCCGCCGTTCCCAGCGCCTTCCGTGGTGTCACCGCTATTCGCGAATGCGAGGTTCGCATGAAATGCCCAAGTGAATGCGGGTTGGTCGCCTCGGCCGTGTCCCTCACGATGATCGCCGTTGCCTGTTCTTCACGCCCTGTTGCGGACAGCATACCCCAGCGCCCGGACGAACCGCTGATCCAGGTGCGGGTCGCCTATGACGAGCTCGCGCCTGAACGCGAGCAAGTCGACGCGGCCGCAGGGCGGCCGCCGACGCTGGTCGTTTTCGACGGTCGAAGTGAGTGGGCCGTCACTTGAGGCACGTTGGGGTCGGCTCTACATTGGCGTTTCCCGACCGGGCTGCGCCGTTGTCACACCGGTGAAACCTGGAAACGGCGCCATGCTGCCCAAACTCGTAGTCGAAGCGATCGGTACGTTTTTCCTCGTATTCACGGTAGGGCAGGTGTCGATCGGCGCCGATGCGCTCATGTCGGCGCTGGCACCGGTGGCGATCGGGTCGGTACTGATGGTCATGGTCTACGCCGGCGGTCATGTCTCTGGTGGGCACTACAACCCGGCGGTCACGTTGGCCGTCTGGACGCGCGGAAAGGCCGAGCCTCGGGAAGTCTTCCCCTACTGGATTGCCCAGATCATCGGTGCGATCCTGGCCGTGCTCGCGACTCGATACCTCAAGGCCGGAACGGCTGTGGATCCCCTCGCTGTGGAGGTCGGACCGGCGCTCGTCGCCGAATTCCTCTTCACTTTCGCGCTTTGCTATGTCGTGCTCAACGTAGCGACGGCCCCGGCGACCGAAGGAAACTCCAACTACGGTCTCGCGATCGGCTTCACCGTGCTGGTCGGCGCGTACGCGGTCGGCGGAATCTCAGGTGGCGCCTTCAACCCTGCGGTGGCCATCGGGATCACGGGGATGGGAATGTCGGCGCCTGCCAACCTCTGGATCTTTCTCGTAGCCGACTTGCTCGCCGCCGTTGCCGCCGGACTCTTATTCAAGAGGCTCGACCTCGGCAACCAGGAAGCGGCGTAGATCGGCCGCGCATGGTTGTTCCATATTTCGAGCCGGCAAGCGACGAGGGGCTCGATCCGTCGGTGGTGACCACCCCATGTATCGAGAGCGGAGCGAGCTCCATCCTCCTGGACGAGGACGTCCTGCCGGCCGAGTTCTTCGACCTGAGCACCCGCCTCGCCGGCGAGCTCCTTCACCGCCTCTCGATCTACGGGATTCGTCTGGCCGGTGTCGTCCCGCGGCCCGAGAGCCATTCACCCGCGTTCCAGGCTTTCGTCCGCGAGGCGAATCGTGGCGACCAGTTCCGCTTCTTCTCGAGCCGTAGCGAAGCGGTTGATTGGTTGGTCTCGCGGAGCGATTCCTGACGAGAGAGGTGGCGCGGCGGACGGGGTTCCTGGGAGCCCGGGCTCCCTGCCCGGGCCTGCGCCCGCATCAGCCGGCGAGGACGCCGCGTCCCAGGGAGTCTGCACCGGGGACGCGAGGACGCCTGCCGTTTGCGGCGGAAGGGATCCATTGACCAACTACCGAGGAGTTCCCATCCTTGCCTGACATCCAGGCACTCCTTCATTTGCAGATTCCGATCGTAGCTGGAGGCCGCTCGCCCCACAGGCCTCCCCGTTTGTGGAAGCCCACCACCTCAACTTCGATAACCCGATGAAGACGACATGGGACGGTACCGTTCGACCGAAGGCCATCATGCCGCCCAGCTGGCGGCTCGGCGGGATCGGGGTGCTGGCTGCGTGCCTCGCCGCTGTGCTTCCCGGCAACGCCGTGGCGCAGGAGCGAGGAAATCCCCACGGTGAGTGGCGGTACTGGGGCGGGGATCAGTGGAACACGCGTTACTCGCCGGTCGACCAGGTGAACGCTGAAAACTTCGAGGGCCTCCAAATCGCCTGGACGTGGCGCGGCGACAACTTCGGGCCCCAACCGGACTTCATCATGCGGTCGACGCCGATCTACGCCAACGGTGTCCTCTACACGGTCGCGGGGCGACGGCGCACGGTCGCTGCGATCGATCCTGCAACCGGTGAAACCCTCTGGACCTTCCGCGAGCCCCATACCGAGCGCTGGGAGAATTCGCCGCGTCAGAACTACGGACGAGGGGTCGCATACACGGAGATCGACGGGCGTGGGGTCATCTACGCCGTAACGCCCGGCTTCTTCCTACACGCCCTCGACGCCAAGACCGGCCAACCTCTCGAGGGATTCGGAGGAGCAGTCCCGATCGCCGGGTTCCCCGAAACGGGGACAGTCGACATGCTCGCCACCCTCGACCATCCGTATAACGTCGAATCAGGGATCGATCCGGCGGTCGGGGCGATCACGACATCGTCTCCCCCCCTTGTCGTGGACGGAGTGATCGTCGTGGGGAACTCCGCGCATGCAGGGGGAAACTACACGCGGGTGGAGAACGTGCCGGGCGATGTCCAGGCCTTCGACGCGCGCACGGGCGAGCACCTCTGGACGTTCCACACGATCCCCCGCGAAGGGGAGTTCGGCAATGACACGTGGGAGAACGATGCCTGGCAGTACAGCGGCAACGTGAACGTGTGGGCCCCGCTGTCGGTCGACGCGGAGCAGGGAATCGTCTACCTGCCGACCGATGCCCCGACGAACGACTACTTCGGCGGCTTCCGGCCCGGCGCGAACCTCTTCGGGAGCAGCCTGGTCGCCGTGGATCTTCTAACGGGCGAGCGGCGCTGGCATTTCCAGATGATTCACCATGACATCTGGGATTGGGACCTTCCGGTGGCGCCGATCCTCGTGGACCTCACCGTGGATGGACAGCCGGTCCCGGCCGTCGTCCAGGCGTCCAAGCAGACGTTCGTCTACGCCTTCAACCGCGTCACGGGAGAGCCGATCTGGCCCATCGAAGAGAGGCCGGTGCCCGAAGGAAACGTTCCTGGGGAATGGTACTCGCCCACTCAACCCTTCCCGACTAGTCCCGCCGCTTACGAGCTCCAGGGTCTTTCGGAAGACGACCTCATCGACTTCACGCCGGAACTTCGCGCCCGTGCGCTCGAACAGGTCTCCGACATCCTCCTCGGCCCGATCTTCACGCCGCGTGTCCACGAGGGAAACGAGGAGAGCTACCGCGCAACGGCCCAATGTCCGAGCGCGACGGGCGGGACGAACATCCCGGGAGGCCCGGTGCTCGATCCAGAGACTGGCATCCTCTACGTCCAGTCGAGAAAGGCGTGTAGCGGCGGCGTTCTCGCTCCCGCTGCCGAGCGGGACGATGGCTCGGCTGGATCGAATCCGGGACGGACGGTGGTTGACTTCGCCTCGGGTTCAGGCGGCAACTTCGCCTCGATGGACGGACTCCCGATCTTCAAGCCGCCGTACGGCCGGATCACCGCGATCGACATGAACACCGGAGAGCACCTCTGGTGGATCCCGAACGGAGATACCCCGGACAACATCCGCGACCATCCATTGCTCGAGGGGGTCGAGATCCCGAATACAGGCTACCAGGGAGACGCCACCGTCCTCGTAACGCAGACCTTGTTGATGTGGGCCGAGGGAAGGGGCGGTCGACCGGTCTGGTACGCGGCCGACAAGCGCACCGGTGACCGGATCGGTTCGGTCGAGATTCCCGCTCCGACGAGTACCGCTCCCATGACCTTCCTGCACGAGGACAAGCAGTACATCGTGCTATCGGTGGCGGGCGATTCGGTGCCTGGCTCGCTCGTCGCTCTGACTCTGCCGTAGGGACGCAGCTGAATGGGTTCGATGGGTGGTCGCCCACACAAGGAGAACATGGGCGACTCCCATCGGACCTCACCTGATAGCTGATTGCATGCATTCCTTCCCGGGCAAACTCTTCTTCGACCATGTCTACCGAGGCAGCGCCCCCTGGGACATCGGCGCCGCGCAGCCTGACCTGATGCAGCTCATCGACGAATTCCCGTCCCTCGGGCGCGTGCTCGACCTTGGCTCGGGTACCGGTGATCTCGCCATCGCCCTCGCGCAGCGCGGGACACCAGTGCTGGGTGTCGAGTTCGCCGAGGCAGCGGTCGACGTCGCGCGGTCGAGATTGCTCGACCTGCCTGCGGAGCAGCGGGCTCTGGCGGAGTTCGAGATCGGCGACGCCCTCCATCCTTCCCGCTGGGAGGGAGAAATCGGATCGGTCGTGGACTCGGGGTTCTTCCATCTATTCGATGCCGCCACTCGCCGGAGCTTCGTTCTCGAACTCGCGAGATCGCTGCCACCCGGGGGTCGGTACTACATGCTCGGGTTTGCCGTCTCGCTCCCAGCTCCGGACGTTCCCCGCGAAGTGAGGAAGGAGGAGATCCACGAGCTGTTCTCGGAGAGCGCGGGATGGACGATCCAGGCGCTGAGCAATGCCCAGTTCCACACTTCGGGGTTCGATCACATCCCCGCTTTGGCGCTCTGTGCCGAGCGAATCGACGGTGCCGGCCGATAGCCGATAGCCCCTATGGCCGAGCTCATCCGGGCCGGCGTCTCCAGTGCTGACGCGGCCGAACGCATCCGTAGCCCTGAACTCAGCTGGACGATGGTCGAGGGCCTGTTCATGGGCAGGAATATTCCGGGCCTCTACGACGAGATCGCGGCCGAAGCGCAGAACTGATACCGACAGCTCTCTGGCGCCCCGCCTGGCTGGAGTTGCCCCTCCGTCGCATCCGCCGGTATTTCATCCCCAACCCCAACTCGTTTCGCTGGAGTTGCTTTCCTACTGGGAAGAGAAGGTCAGCTTGAAGCCATCGGGGTCTTTGAGTCGGAAGGCGCGCGCGCCGTGCGGCATGTCGACGGGCTCGGTGTCGAGGGTCCAGCCACTCTGCTTGATGCGTGTAGCGACGCCATCGATGTCCTGATCCGTGGTCAGCATCAGCGACATCCCCTCGCCCTTGGCGCGATCCCACCCCTTGGCGCCATCGTCCTGGGTGAGGAGGACGCGCACGCTTCCCGCTCGAAGGGAGGCCGCTTGCAGCCGGTCGTCGCGCTCGAATTTGCGAGCAAGGGCGAAGCCAAGCACATCCCGATACCAGTCGAGGCTGGCCTGAACGTCCCGGACGGTCAGCGAAGCCGAAAGCTCGACTGCATCAAGCGACTCCGTCTCGATCATCGATCCTGTGGTATTGCTCATGGTCGTTCCATTCCGCTGGGAGGGTTCAGTGGTCGAGAGACAACATTCACTTGTGGTCAGGAGGTTCCTTTCCGGCGAGGCCTGTGTAGTGGAACTGTACGCGATGTGGACTGACGTCGAGTGTATGCGTCTGTGGATGGGTGTCAAGGCCGAGGCCGACCTTCGAAGTGCACCGTCGCCCTGGCCGGAGGGGACGACGTTTCCCGCGCCGATAGCCTATTCCCTCTCGCCCTTCCCGCGGTCGACCTCGTCGGCGAGCGCATCGAGCTTCCGCTCCGAGAGCAGCCGAAACTGCGCCAGCCATTCATCCACCGATTCGAGCTGGTGGACGTCCACCGCGTAGAGGCGGCGCGGCCCGGTCGATGCGAACCGTCGCAAAGCCGGCCTCTCGCAGCACCCGAAGATGCTGTGAGACGGCCGGCTGCGTGATCCCGAATTCGTCCTGTATTCGCTCGACGATTCGAGCGGGCACGAAGCGAAAACTGGAGGCGAACCACGATTGGGTCGGTCGACCCCATGAGATTCGGGAGCTATACTGGCACGACTACCCTCGCCCCGCTGGAACAGGCGGCGCCCGACTCCAGGGAGTCACGAGGAGAGGTTTGTCCTGTCGGCCGGAAGGACGGTGGGGGTACCCGGCCCGGCATTGCGGCCGAGAGAACCGACAGTTGTCGATGAAGAGCCCCACCGAGCACTCTCGAATCGCAGGAGATGGCTGATGCCGAGTAGATTCTCCGACGCTTATGCCGAGTTGCAGGCTGGCCTGGCGAGCAACGAGTTTTCGGTCGATGAGGAGTGGCGGAAGCTGATCAGCCGAGCGAGGAAGCTGGTCTGCGACGATGGGTTCAACGCGGCGGAGGCAAGTCTGGTCGAGGATCTGAGGACGACGGTCGCGAAGCGGAACGGAGCGGGCGAGGCGGAGGCGGTAGTCCTCTTCGAGGGAGCGGGGGAGGGACCGAACGGAGGCGTTGTGGACGGCAGGATGGCCCGGCGTCTGGGTGCGTTGAAGACGCTGCGCCACACGTATTTCCTCAAGCGATTCGGTGCCCATAAGATCTGGATCGTATCCATCCCGCGATCGTTCCCTGATTGGCCGCACAATGCCTTGAAGGGTGACCCCGGGCAGGTGACGTCGCGTCTGAACGATCGGAGGGAGCGGTTTTCGTTGGAGGATCGCAGGAATCTGAGCCATGCGTCGCAGGAGGCGCTGAAATGGGTCCACAAGGCGATGATCGTGGCCGCGAATCCGCAGAGGGGAGGGCATAGATCTCTGATCGCGAAGTGGTTCGCGGATCGAAACACGAGGGAAGCCGATCTGTTCGCGATGGCTGGAACCCTGAACGTGGGGCTGAAGAAGATCGCGTGGACGTTGAAGTCCGCACTGCTGATCTACACCGATTCCGTATCGGAGCGGGCGATCCAGGCGAATGCGGGCGCGGAGGCGTTCGTGTGGGAGGATAGGCTCGACGTCGTTTATGTCGAGGACGAGTTCTTCGGCCATGAGAACACGTTGAAAGGACTGACGAACTGGGCTCGCATCCTGGTCCATGAGGTGAGCCACGGAGAGGTCGGCACGAAGGACCATGCCTACGAGTGGCAGGGGATGAGCCCGCGGGCGATCACGGCGGCGAAAGCGATCGAGAACGCCGACAGCTGGGCCTGGTTCTGCGCCGATTGTGCCGGCGCATTGACCAACGGCGTGATCCAGTACACGCTTGCACGCTGAGCCGTTTGCTATCGACGAGGGTGGCGTTCGCTGACCCGATGCGTCATGCTTCCACCGTCCGCCCAGCAGGAGGAACAAGCAGAGATGAACCGATCGGAGAGTCGGATACCGCCTCCCGTCGTCGACCCCGTTCGAAGCGACGGGATTCGATTTGAGCAGGTCACGAACGGTCTCCAGACGGGACTGGACCAGATGGGCGGCTACCTGGCGGCATACGATGTCGACCAGGGCATGCGACTCTGGATGCTGAAGGTCTACGACAACCTTCGGCGACCCGACCGGGAAGGGGACGTTCAGGATGTCTTCTTCCGATCGATGAAACTCGAGATAGACGGACGCCTTCTCATCGAGAATGAGCGAGGCGAGCGGTTTTTGGTCGATCCAGACTCGAGGAGCGTCGAGCCGGCGCGCTGATGGAAACGGTTGCCAGTATCCGTTGGCTGTTCGTTCCGGGTGGATCTTGGCGGTTGAGGGGGGTACCACCAATCCAGCTGGTACCTGGTCACGGAACCGTTGAAACTGGATCCGGCTGCCCAACCTGGCTAGAATTCAGGCATGAGCATTACCAAACTCGACCGAGCGGTGGCATCCAGGGAAGGGGAGGCCCTCCATTGACCAAGCTCATTTCCGCGGCAGGGCTGGGTATTCTCGCCCTCTTCATGCTCGTTGGCCTCCTCAACTCCGGCGCGAGCTGGAGTGATCCGGCGACGCTGGCGGCCGTAGGCCTGGTGATCGGATTGCCTGCGGCGGGAGCCGGTCTTCTGGCCCGCAGTCACTTCGCGGAGCGGGATCGGCTCGTGGGGCGCAAGGCAGAGCTGCGTCGGCAGACAGTCGAGTCCGAGATCCTTCGATTCGCGAAGGAGCAGGGGGCGCGCCTGACGGCAGTCGAAGTGGCGACCCACCTCGCCATGACCCCGGAAGGCGCCAAAGAGGCGTTGGACGGCCTCGTGGTTCATGGTCAGGCGGACCTGGCCGTCACGGAGGAAGGGGTCCTCGTCTACACATTCCACGACGTGCAGCATCTGGGAAGCAAGTCCACCGCAAAGGGGATCCTCGATGCCTGAGCTTGCGATGCGGCTTCCGTGTCCGGTCTGTCTCGGGACGATGATGGAGAAGGTGCGGCTGGGGGGATCACGGCAGGGCCTGGAGGTCGACCACTGCCGTCGCTGCGGTGGAGTCTGGTTCGAGCCGGGTGAGGTTCAGCAGCTCCGCAGCGCTCCTCAGGACGAGTTGTGGACGAAGCTCGGCGAACGCTCGAGTACACCAACTCTCTGCCACGACTGCCACGCACCCCTCGAACGCTCGGCTGAGCGTTGTTCGGGTTGTGGCGCCTCCAACCTTCTCGACTGTCCGGACTGCGCTCATCCGATGCACGTCGAGTTGTACAGCGGGTTGCGTCTCGATGTCTGTCGCCGCTGCAATGGAGTATGGTTCGATCACCATGAGCTCGAGGCCATCTGGGGTGCCGCGCTGGATCGTTCGCTGCAAAAGCGGAAGCCT
>WHSP01000082.1 GCA_009380025.1 Gemmatimonas sp.
GACGAGCCGCGAGTGAGGCGTACTTTTGTACGCCGCAGGGAGCGGCGAGGAAGCGTAACGCAGAACTGCGCGATTTATCGAAGGCCTTCTAGTTCAAGCGCTGTGAGTGGACAACTTCGAAGGCGTCGACTCCTTCGGTCATGCAGGGAGTCCGGGCGGGCACCTCGACCGGACAGTCAAGAAAGTCTCTCGGCGCCGCTTCGACGAAGAGCGTGACGCCACCATCGCGTTCGACCACAATCCGCATGTAGCCCGGCGCGGAGCGACCGAACAGCATCCCGGGTTGATCGCCAACCGAGCTCAACTTGCTGGCCGAACCGGACACCGTGCTGAACGCCGGGTCGGGGGGCTCGATTCCTCGGAACACCTGGAGTGAGTGCTCGTGACCGCCGGCGAAGAGTAGTGGCGGGCCGGTGTCCGCGAAGATCTCGCGTAGGCCGCCGGCGAGCTCCCGGTAGGGAACCGACGTGATGTCCTGAAGCATCGCGCCGCTACGATCGAGCAGGTAGCGAACGCCGAGGGTGCTCCAGAAAGAGACCTCCCCCCCATGGGGCCCGGCCGACTGGAAGGGATGGTGGGCCGCGATGAAGACGGTCCGGCCACCGGCGCTCTCCATCGCCTCTCGGACACCGGACAACACCATAGGCCGCGACTCCAGGCCCAGCTGACCGCCGTCGAGGATCCACCAGGCGGTATCGAGCACGATGAGACGAACGCGCTTGCCGACGTCCACGACAAAGGGGCCACCGGTTCCCGCTTCGGGCACCAGGCGAACCGACGCGCCGGTCGTCGCGCTCGCCGTGGCGAGAAAGTCACCGAGGTGGGCGATGCGCTCGAATCCGTCCCAGTCCTCCTCGAGCCCCCAGTCGTGGTTGCCGGCCATGAAGTATCCGTTCGCCCGTTCGAGCGCAGCCGGGGACGCCAGCACGCGGACCTGGGCCATGAGCGTCAGCGAGTCCTCGGAGAATTCCGAAGATTCCCGGGGGTGGAGGCCGAGGGGATAGACGTTGTCGCCCAGGAAGGCCACAACCACTGCCGAATCGCCCTCGATCCGCTGCGACCACCAGTCGACGTCTTGCCGCAGCCGCTCCAGGATTGGGGAAGCGCCGAACTGTGCATCCCCGGCATCGCCCACCAAGAAGAAGACGCTCTCCACGCCGGAGACCTCGGGGGCGGGAATGGACTGCGGATCTGGGAGAGGTCCTTCCGAAGCGCACGCCGTCAGGGCACCGGCGAGCAGTAGCCCGGACCACCGGCTAGAAGTGCAGCCTGTTTTTCACAGCCTTCTAGGAATCATCCTCATGGTAGCGGCACGCTGAGTTCGAAGCGTAGGACGCTCGGGAAAGACAAGTCCGGGTTGTCATCTTCGGACCACCGGATCAATCCGAGGGCGAGCCCACCGACCGACAACCCGACGCCCGCTCCGATGACCGCCCCAGCCCATGGCGACTCCTGGTTCCTGGAGACGAGCCACCCGATCCCCGCGCCCGCGGCGGTCCCGATCGCCATCCCCGAAACCGATCCGACGATGCTACCGACCAGTGCATCGCGACCCGCCAGCCCGAAAGTCACTCCGGCCGCTGGTGCCGCGATCATCGGCAACGATTGCCAGTGGATCAAGTCCTCCACCGAATCGATGTACTCTCGCTGGAAGCGTGCCCGCGCTACGATCGCGGACAGAGTGATCACTACGCCCCCGGCGATCCCTGCCCCTGCCCCGATCACCGGCCGCTGGGCCTGCGCGGAAAGCTCTTCCGGATTCGCCCCCGCGGTCGATATGACGACCATAAGCATCGCCACGAGACGACGGCCATCGATCTTCATCTGCCCTCCCCCCTCGAGCCACCATCCATCCTGCGGGTGCACGACCATCACGGCGTGACGAACAGCCCTCGATTTCCGGCGCCGTCGAGCATATCCCGGACCAGCGCTCGAGCGGCTCCTTCTCGGGGCTCCCCTGCCCCTCCGGGTCGGTTCCTGACCGGCTCCGCGAATGCCAACGCCGCTCTGGACGACCCGGGCTTCGACAGTTACACTGAACGAAACGTCCTTCCCAGCTCGTCCGCTCGGTCCCGGGCCACTTCTCTATTGAACCTCCGTCCCCGCACGCCGCGGGCCCCGTTTCGAACCCAGAGGAGAAACGTTCTATGAACCGAAGGCGAAAGCTGATCCTGGGGGCAAGCCTCGTCGTCCTCGTCGGGGCGCTCTGGTTAGGCCAGGCGTTCGTCCAATCGACCGGTGCCGCGCAAAGCGTGGAGGTCCCGCAGTTCCAGGTCGATCCGTTCTGGCCGCAGCCGTTGCCGAACCAGTGGGTCCTGGGGAGCACAATCGGCCTATGGGTCGATGATGAGGACCTGATCTGGATCGTCCATCGTCCGGAGACACTCGCGGACAATGAAGCGAGCCTCGACATGGAAGAACCCTCCTCACAGGAATGTTGTCGTCGAGCGCCCCCCGTCATGGCCTTCGATCGGGACGGCAATGTCGTCCACGCCTGGGGCTACGAGGCGGGCTACGACGGCGAAGGGTTCACGTGGCCGACCTCGAACCACGGGATCGTCGTCGACCACCTCGGCTATGTCTGGATCGGCGGGAACGGAGGCGGTGACTCCCACGTCCTGAAGTTCACGAAGGAAGGGGAGTTCGTCGCGCAGTACGGCGAGGCGGAGGCTCGGAGTGCCGGCGCGGACTCGACCGGTCAGCCGACCTACGAGCGCAACAGCAGCGACCCCACATCGTTCGGTCGCGTCGCGAAGATCTTCATCGACGAGGAGGCCAATGAAGCCTACCTGGCCGACGGCTACTTCAACCGTCGGGTCGCCGTGCTCGATGCCGAGACCGGCGAGATGAACCGCTTCTGGGGCGCGTATGGCAACGCCCCGGACGACGACTACGAGTTCGGCCCCCGTGGCGCCGACCAGCCGCCGGCGGAGCAGTTCCGCGGCCCGGTTCACTGCGCCGACGTCTCCGTGGATCGGCTCGTCTACGTCTGCGACCGTCAGAGCAACCGCCTCCAGGTCTTCCAGACGGATGGAACCTTCGTCGAGGAGGCGTTCTACGCTCCCGAAACCCTGGGTGAGGGCTCGACGTGGGACATTGCCTTCTCACGCGACCCCGACCAGCAGTATATCTTCCTCGCCGATGGTCGGAACCAGCGTGTCCGGATCCTCGACCGCGAGTCACTCGAGGAGTTGGGCACGTTCGGTCGCGGTGGCCGGTACCCCGGCCACTGGTTCTCGCTGCACAGCATCGCTACCGACTCCGACGGCAACGTCTACACGACGGAGACGTACCAGGGCAAGCGGCTGCAGAAGTTCGTCAATATGGGCATGGGCGCAGCCACGGAGCACGACCTCGGCGCGCCCTACCCGACCGCAGCACCAGCGGCGGCGCCGGCGCAATAGCGACCGGATCGGGCGGCACTCGCTGCCGCTGTCGCAAACCGCGCCGCACCGCGAGCAGCCCCGGGGTCATACGACCTCCGGGGCTGTCTCGTTCACGGCAGTTTGTACAGGCGTGGGTTGAGCGCCCATTCTTGGCTCCGCCGATTGGGCGGCGGTCAACCCGAGTTTGTTGTGAACTCCACAACGTTCTGGCAAGGCCGGGACAGGAGCGAGACGAAAACGCATGAATACCGGATCCTCACCAGACGACGGCATCCGTCCGGCCACCATCGCAACACGACCAGTTGCTTCGGCGCCGGTGTTCCTGAACTACAGCCAGGAACAGCTCGACGTGGTCTATGATCAAGCAGCTTGGGCGCCGCAGATGGCGGAGATCGAAGTTCGTGATAGCGAGACGAGCGCTGCGGTGCGTCGGACGATGCCTCCCCGGACTGAGCAATACGGCACGACCGACGCCGACCAGGTCGATATCTTCGCGCCGGCCAATGCTCGCGGCGCTCCCGTCCTGGTCTTCATCCATGGCGGCGCCTGGACGCGCCATACGAGGCAGGACGTGTCTTACCCGGCGCGGACTTTGGTCGAGCGCGGTGCGATCTATGAGGCTCCTGACTTCGGAAGCCTGAAGACCGCTCGGCTTCCCGATCTGGTTGCGAACTGCCAGCGCGCCCTGGAATGGACGGTCCGGAACGCCACAAGCTTCGGTGGCGACCCGGACCGCGTCTTCCTGGCGGGTCACTCCGCTGGTGCGCACCTCGCCGCATGTGTGCTTGTGACCGACTGGAGCGCGCGCGGCCTGCCGGCGGATGCCGTCAAGGGAGCGATGCTGATGAGCGGCATGTACGACCTTTATCCGGTTCTGCTCTCCTCACGCAGCAGCTACCTCGAGATCACGGCCGAGGAAGCGGCAGCGCTCAGCCCGATACGTCACTTGGATCGGATCACCTGTCCGATCGCGATCGTTTCTGCCGACCAGGACAGCCCAGAGTTCAAGCGGCAATCGGCGGTATTCGCAGACGCGCTCGAAGGGATGGGACGGCTTGCGAGCCGTACCGTAGCGTTCAACGCCAACCACTTTCAGGAGCCCGAACAATTGACACGGGCGGACAGTGCGATCAGCCAAGGAATATTCTCGCTGATGGGCTTGCAGCCTTAGCGATTGCCGATGCCCAGGGCTACTTCTCCGCCGGAGCGGCGAAGATGGTCGTCTTCGGCAGCCTCTCAGCGACGTCCCGCGGCAGGTCGAGATTGGTCGCGAGGACATCGACCGGATTGCCCGCCAACCACTCGCTCAAGTCGATCGCCTGATAGTGGCCGCTGTTGAAGCCGATCAGGACCTTGAGGACGTCCGTGCCGATGTTCTTGATGTAATGGCCGGCGCCCATGGGAACGTAGCCGGCATCTCCGGCCTCGAACTGATCGATGACCGCATTGCCTTCGGCGAGGAACACGCCCATCTCGGCCTGCCCCTCGATATAGTACTGCCATTCGTCCGCATTGGGATGCCAGTGCAGCTCACGCAGCGCCCCCGGCTGGAGCTCGATGACGGAGCCCACCATGGTCGTCGAGATCGCGAAGTCGTTGACGGTGACCACGCGTTGCGAGCCGCCCCCGGGCGCCCGGCGCGGCTGCTGCGCCATCAGCGGATAGCGATGTTTCGTCATCAGCTCGGCATGGGGACGCGCCGTCGCGTCCGGCGAGCGTTCGTCCGGCACCGGACCTTGCACGAAATAGGCCTCTCCCTTGGGGAGACGGGCCACCTCGTCGGCACTCAGGCCGAGATTCTGCGCAACGATCGTGGGCGGGGTGTGCGCCAGGAAATCGGTGATGCTGAAGGTATGATCCTCGGAGAAGTCGCCATTGTCGAAGATCAGGATGAAATGGCACTCGCCGGGCCCCAGTCCCTGTATCGAATGACCGTAGCCGCGCGGAAAGTACCAGACATCACCGGCATCGAACGTGTCGACATAGGTTGAGCCATCCGGATGTATGATGGTGGTCCTGCATGAGCCGCTGATGACATAAGCCCATTCCGCAGCATTGGCGTGCCAATGCAGTTCGCGCATCCCGCCCGGCGCAAGCCGCATGGAGACGCCGGCAATGCCAATGGAGGCAGGAAAATCGCGCACGGAAGCGCCGCGCGTAATACCGCCCGGCCCGCGGCGCGGATCCTTGTGCTCCAGTCGATAGCGGAAACTTTGCTGGGGTGTTGACACTATTTTCTCTCCTCGCGAGCCGTCCTCACTCGCCCCGGAACACGGGTTTGCGTTTCTCCAGCGTTCTTCGCGTCTTCTCCGTGAGAACTTCAGACCTCCCCACCCACCACCGCAGCTGTAGCTCGCGCGCCCTCCTGCGAGCGGAGGCGCGGGTAACGAATTCCCTCGACCATCTCCTGTACGTCGTCGGGCGGGGGCGGAGTGATGAGGCTCACCGTGATCGTCACGGCGAAGTTGATCAGCATCCCGATCGTACCGACGCCCTGGGCGCTGACGCCGAAGAAGTCCGTGAGGATCGGTTCGGACGTGCCGAAGATCTGGGGTGAGCGGATCAGGCCGATCAAGATGGCGGTGAACGACAGCCCGGAGATCATCCCGCAGATCGCACCCTCCTTTGTAGCGCGCTTCCAGAAGATCCCGAGGACCAGCACGGGGAAGAAGCTAGCGGCGGCGAGGCCGAATGCGAACGCAACGACCTCGGCAACGAAGCCGGGTGGATTCATCCCGAAGTACCCGGCGACGACGACGCCGAAGAAGATGACGATCCGGCCGACCTGCAACCGCTTGCGATCCGAGGCGTCCGGCCGGAGGATGTGGCCGTAGATGTCGTGGGCGATCGAGCTCGAGATCACGATCAGGAGACCCGAGGCCGTGGAGAGCGCGGCGGCCAGCCCACCCGCGGCGACCAGGGCGATGATGATCGCGGAGAGGCTCGCAATTTCGGGAAGGGCCAGCACGATGATATCGGGATCGATGCTCGCCGGAATCCCCGCTGCCCCGAAAAGCTCCTGGGCCTGCATCAGTCCGTCCCCGTTGGAATCCTGCAGATCGATCAGGCCGGTCTGCATCCAGTTCTGGACCCACGGTACCTGCGCGACCTGCTCTACCTCCTGACCGGCGAGCGTATTCAGCATGAAGTACTTCGCGAAGATCGCGACGGTCGGGGCCGTGGTGTAGAGGAGCGCGATGAACAGGAGGGCCCATCCGGTGCTCCACCGGGCCGCCCGGACACTCCGAACCGTATAGAAGCGCACGATCACGTGCGGCAGTCCAGCCGTTCCCACCATCAGCGCCACGGCGATCAGCAGCACGTTGAGCCGCGAAAGGTCAGTGAAGGGCGACGAGTAGCCGCTCAGCCCGAGCTCGACCGAGATCGCGTCCAGCCGCGGGAGGATGTCCTCGATCGCAATCTGCGGGACCGGATTTCCCGTCAGCAGGATGGCGATGGCGATCGCTGGGACGAGGTAGGCGAAGATCAGCACGCAGTACTGCGCGATCTGCGTATAGGTCACGCCCTTCATTCCGCCGAGGACGGCATAGAACGCGACGATGACCATCCCGATGACCACGCCGAGCTCAACCGGCACCTCGAGAAACCGACTGAAGACGACTCCCACGCCCCGCATCTGCCCCGCCACATAGGTGAACGAGACGAAGATCGCCGCGACGACCGCGACGACGCGGGCGGCGTTCGAGTAGAAGCGGTCTCCCACGAAGTCGGGTACGGTGTACTTCCCGAACTTCCGGAGGAACGGTGCGAGGAGGAGGGCGAGGAGGACGTATCCGCCGGTCCATCCCATCAGGTAGATCGCTCCGTCATAGCCCATGAAGGCGATCAGCCCGGCCATCGAGATGAAGCTGGCCGCGCTCATCCAGTCGGCGGCGGTCGCCATTCCGTTGCCGACGGCAGACACCCCGCGACCCGCAACATAGAATCCCGCTGTGTCGCGGACCCGGCTCCAGATCGCGATTCCGATGTACAGCGCGAAGGTCAGCGTGACGATCAGGAACGTCCAGCCCTGTATGCCCATGGCGGCTAGTCTCTGGCGGTGGTTTTCGACAGGTGTATCGGATCGATTCCGCGCTCAGCGGACGATCGCAGGAGCTTCCGGGTCGGAATCACTTTCGTAGACGCCGAACTCGCGGTCAGTCCGATCGGCGAGCCAAGCGTTCAGGAAGATCAGGACGACGAAGACGTAGATCGCTCCCTGCTGCGCCATCCAGAACCCCAGCGGAACACCGCCGATGGAAAGCGCGTTCAGTTGCTCGGCGAAGATCACGCCCATCACGGGTCCAACGGCGAGCCAAACGAGCAGGAGCAGAGCGATCCTGATAAGGGTACGCCGCCAGTAGCTGTGGCGATCGAACGCGGGGGCAGTGCTCATCGACAGTCCTTCCGGCGGTGGTGGGAGTTGACCAAGGAATGACCTGATTCGGGCGGGTCGGTCACGAAGGTCTCGTGTGGGTGGGCACGAGGGGCGACCTTATCCGACGGCACCGGTCAGCACCAGACGGCCCCGAACTTCGGTGACCGTGGCACGCAGCTCGAGTTCTTCGCCAGATTCCAGCCTCGCCGATCCGGTGAGCCCGAAGGGCGGGCCGACCGTGTCGGTCGGAGCGAGGTCGACGTTCTGAATCCGGTCGAGGTCGGGCCAATCCAGCGTATCACCCTCCTGGATCGTGTTGTCCGCCCGGTGGAGATCGAAGAGTTCCGCAATGTACTGGGGCTCTTCGATCTCCAGGTCCACCACCTGGGCCTGGTAGTGGGCGGGGTCGCTGTTGGAGAGCACGGTCTGCCACTCGTGATCCGTAAGCGCCTCCCGGATGTCGGTTGTAAATTCCTCGACATCACGCCGATCGCGAGGCTCCGGCTCCGACTCGGGAAGCAGAGCACAACCTCCCCAAAGGAGGACGAGCGCGAACCCGGCTGCGGCTGGTTTCATCACAGGCTCTCCATCCTGCGGTTTCGTCCGGAAGTCCACCATCCTCCGGGTTCGGCAAATCCCCTGCCGCAATTGGACGTCGGAGTATAAGCAGAACTGGATGTCGCAGTATAAGCTGTGTTCGTCGAAAGGGCTCACGCGGAGACGCAGGTTTTCGAGTCTTCACGGCTCCGTGCCCTCCGCGTGAGATCAAGTGTGACCAAGTCAGAACGCGTAACTGACCCGTGCGAAAACGACCCGGCCGGGCTCCAGAAGCTGCAATGCGGTGAACGGGTTCTTCGCCTTGAGGTGGCTCACGTAGTCTTTGTCGAAGACGTTCCTTACGCCAAACCTCAGCAGGGCGGCGTCCATCATCGTCAGACCGGCTTCGGCGTCCATGGTCGTGTGTCCCTCGGTCGGCAACTCACCCCGCGATGTCGCCACCCGCTCCTGCTCGGCGACGGCGTGTACGCTCGACTGCAGGCTTGACCTGGGCATGCCTAATCGCCACATCGGTTTCGGATCGCTAGATTTGGAAGATCTAACAACCAGGCGAACGGTTGGTGCGGTTCTTCCAATCGTCTCGCCGGGAGCATCGGGACCGGGGGACCGGTTCGTCGACGAATAGTGAAGAATTATGCGACTTCGTAGCATCTGCACAGCGAAGATCCACCACGCGACCGTGACCGAGGCGAATGTTGCCTATATCGGGAGCATTGGGGTCGACGCGTCACTCCTGGAGCGGGCCGACATCCGACCTGGCGAGAAGGTGGGGATCTGGAATGTGACCAACGGAGCGAGGATCGAGACGTACGCGATCCCCGCGCCTCGCAACTCAGGCGAGATCGTCGTTAACGGAGCCGCAGCCCGACACTTCGAGGTGGGCGACCGAATCATCATCGTCGCATTCGCGTTGACGGACGAGGTCGTTCAGCCGCGGATGTTCCTGGTCGACGATCGTAACCGGTTCGCCGGCTGGCTGAAGATGGGACCGGAGGAGGGCGCGATCCAGGAGGAGGTCGAGGCACCGGCGGCCGAGCTCTGAATCGGCTTCAGTCGCCAGGCCGGGCAGCTGCCGCCAACACACGTTGGGGCTGCGAACGGCTTGGGTTCACGTCGTCTTTCCCGCCGCGCGTCGAACGAGCGTGGTAAGCGTGGCTACCTTTCGTGATGGTGGTTTGGGCTGCACCACGATTTGAACGTCCTGTCCGAGCGCGGTGAGCACCCGCGAGAGGCGTTCGATCGAGAAACCTTCGAGCCTCCGCCGGTAGAGGTTCGAAAGATCCGGCTGCGACAGGCCGATCAGAGGTGCGGCCTCCCGTTTGCGAAAGCCCTCGGGCTTCGATGAGCTGACGAATCGCGCGAGCAAGATCCGTCTTCGCCGCCGCACGCGGCATCGTGTGATCGAGGCCGATGCTCACCCAACCCTCGTTGCCGCTGCAACGGCCCCTATCCGGGGATGGAGGCCGAGCGGACATCTCGGTCCCCTCAGCGAGCTACGGTCATGTGGTAGACCGGCTGCTGGCGTTCGAGGGTCACCATGACCCTTCCCTCGTCCTGCATCTCCAGTAGCACCTCTCCGAGGATCGCCTTCAGCTCGAGGGCGCGACGCGCCGCGACCCGTTCGGCGGCGATGTCGGCGTAGCGCCGGAGGAACGGCTCGAGATCAGGCTCCTCAGACACGTCTACTTCAACGATAGGCTCGGTCGGTGCGGAATAGGCGCTGTAGAGCACGTCCACAGTCGTACCGTACTCGTGTGTGCTCTCGCCCAATGCAGCGTTCGGGTTGACCTGGCGTAGGGCCGCTTGGTCGGCGGCGCCGCGAAGAACGGACGTGACCTCGAGACGAAATGGCGGAGCGCCCAACTCGCCGAGCCGTTCCTGAAACCGCGATCCGATCTCGGTCAGTAACTCGTCGACGGCGGGGACCGCGAGCGGAGCCGAGTAGTCCAGATCCCGGATCACGTAGGATTGACTGTCCTCGAGACGAAGCAGCCGTCCTTCACTTTCGAGAGACTGAAGCGCCTCGGTCGAGAGCTCCCGGCCAACCCCCAGTGCACGCGCCCGTGCGAGCTGCTGGTTGTTTCCATACTGCTGGAGGCCCGCTTCCTCGGCTGGCGTGAGAAGCGGAAGCGGCTGGAAGATCGAATCGATCGCGGCTGCTGCGGAGTCGATGCGGGCGACTTCGCGCCGGAGAACCTCGGCCGAAGTGGACGAGACGACCGCCGAAGCCTCCTCGGACCCGCCGTTCTGTACCTGCCCTCCCGGCGTGCAGCCAACGGAAGCGGCAGCGATCAGACTAAGTAGAACGGCTCGAGCGCTTCGCATTGTTTCCAGCTCGTGGGCCCAACCGCGCGAACAGTTCGGCGAGTGTGTCGAGGACAGCCGACTGCGTCCCCACATCTAACTCGCCCAGCCGCTTCATGAGCCCTGCCTTGTCGACTGTGCGGGTCTGATCGAGCACTATCTACCCATCCCGATTCTGAAAGCGACAGTCCACGCGCGTTGGATAGGATCGACCCTTGCTCGTCATCGGCGCGACGATCACAGTCCGGACGATCCCGTTCCTCTCATTCGGTGAGATCACCACGGACGGACCTGTCTTCTGATTGGCCTCTCCTAATGGGTGGGTAAACAAAGTGCTTCTTTGGTAAGGGTCCTGCTCCGGCTCCTACCGGGAAGTTCGCATTTTCACAACCTCCTTTCTGCGGGGAGTCGATGCTGCTCTCGTCGGGTGGACGGCAAGGACGAACGGCGCCGAAAGGGCGTCGGGTTGCCGTCAGGTAAAAGGCGACGAGAGGTTATCCGATCACGCGGATCGAAAGAGCGCGCTGGGATGTCGTGTGGCCGCTACCGCGATCGCTCGGGCGGTGGCAGTCATACTGCCCTATATGAGAACGTATCAGCCGTCGGAAATTAGTGCGCTTCGGGGCGAACGATGTTCGGCCGATGCTCGGGAAAGCGCAATTTGGGCGATACGACGAACGGTTTCGGGGATCGGGATTTGTCGAGAACGTAACGGCTAGAACTCCTGAGGGTAACATCGGCAGTTTAACATGATATCGTTGGCGCCGCCAGTTTTTTGTCTGCATAGAAGAGCCACGAATGACTAGGCACGATGGAAGAACTATGAGATCGTACCCGCTGGATTGGGCTTCCTGGGACCGCGGGCCTCTGACCCGCATGGACGCTGCGTGCCCAGCGGGCGAGACGCCCGCGCTCCCAGGGGGGATCTCGAGTGATTGGCACTCCTTCGCGCGGGAATCCAGAGCGAGGTAGGCGAAGGAGCAACTGGATTCCCGCCTTCGCGGAATGACAGCGTCGGGCTACTAGCAGGCGGCAACACTTGGTCGCCCCGCAATACGTAGTCATGCAGGAATAGCAGGGCACGACATCGCGAGCGAGCCCCATCCGGCGACGGCCTTCTCGAAAGAAGACTCTTGGCGGAGACCTGAGGGGCGGGCATCATTGTTCTCGGTCGATGGTTCCAGCCGCTCGGGGGCCTGATCCCGGCGGGGGATCCGAAGTGACTTCTCGCCTCTCGTTGATGAAGCTGTCCGGAAAACGCCAGATCCGAGGATCGATGAACAGGACGCATCCGGTAGTGAAGCTCGTCTGTCTGGTTTCGATGTTGTCAGTGGTAGCGATCCCGGCAATCGGTCAGACAGGAACGACGGTACGCTCGGTGACCGATCCCGTTCAGCTCGAGCTGGAGACATACGAGCTGTCGAACGGGTTGAACGTGGTGCTCTCACGCGACAGATCGGTTCCGGTGGTGGCGGTGAACCTCTGGTATCACGTCGGCTCGGGCAACGAGGAACCGGGTCGTACGGGCTTCGCACACCTGTTCGAGCACATGATGTTTCAGGGTTCGGAGAACGTTGGCGACGACGCGCATTTCCGGTACGTGCAGGAGGCCGGGGGCACACTCAACGGCTCGACGAACACGGACCGGACGAACTATTACCAAGCGGTACCGTCGAACTTCCTGGAGCGAGTGCTCTGGCTCGAATCCGATCGGATGTCGGCGCTGCTCCCGGCGCTCACGCCGGAAAAGCTGGACAACCAGCGAAGCGTCGTACAGAACGAGCGGCGGCAGCGATACGAGAACGCCCCGTACGGCCTAGCCTTCGAGACACTAAGCGCGGCCCTCTATCCCGAAGGCCACCCCTACTCGTGGACCACGATCGGCTCGATGGCCGACCTGAACGCCGCCTCGCAGGAGGACGTCCAGGCGTTCTTCGAGAAGCACTATGTCCCCAACAACGCATCCCTTGCGATCGTGGGCGACTTCGAGCCAGATCAGGCAAAGGCCTGGGTAGAGCAGTACTTCAGCGACATTCCCCCGGGGTCGCCGATCGACCGACCGGATCCGGCGCCGGTCCAGCTCGAGACCGAGAAGCGCTTGGTCCTCGAGGATCGGGTCCAACTACCGCGGCTGTACATCGCCTGGCCTACGCCCGCCCTGTATGAGCCCGGGGACGCCGAGCTCGACATCCTGGGCGGCATCCTCACGGGAGGGCGGAGCTCACGCCTCTATCGGCGCCTCGTGTTCGAGGATCAGCTCGCCCAGTTCGTTTCGGCCTCCCAGAGCAGCCGGCAGATGGCTGGCCAGTACGGGATCACCGTGCAGGCTCGTCCGGGAGTCGAGCTTTCCCGGCTGGAGGAGATCGTCGACGAGGAGCTGGCGCGGCTGCTGGTCGACCCGCCGACCGAGCGGGAGATGCAGCGGGCGCTCAACAACCTGGAGGCGTCCTTCATCCAGCAGATGGAGACGAACCTGGGACGAGCCGACCGGCTGAACGCATACGCGACCTACGGGGGCGACCCGGCCTTCCTCGTCGACGACTTCGAGAGGTACAGGAACGTGACCATAGAGGGAATCCTCGACGTCGTTCGCCGCTACCTCGGCCCCGAACGCGTAGTACTCAGCGTGATTCCCGAAGGAAGCACTGACCTGCAGGCCAGCCGATGACCCAGGCTCCAGAGAACCGACCGATGATCAGAACTCTTCCGGAGACCCATACAGTACTCGTCGTCGGAGCGTTGGTCGGCTGCGCAACCGTGGCAACGCCGGCAAACGCGCAGAGCGATGCCATCGACCGAACGGTGATGCCCGCCGCGCAGGAGGCACCGGAGGTCGACTTTCCGAACATCGAACGCAGGACGCTGTCGAATGGGCTGAACGTCTGGATCGTCGAGCGGTCCGGCATCCCTCTGGTGACGGTACGGCTGGTCCTGGATGCAGGAGCGATCACGGACCCCGGACCGCTTACCGGCCGCGCCTCGTTGACGGCCGAGATGCTCACGGAGGGAACGTCGAACCGATCCGCGACCCAGATCGCCGACGAGGTCGAGTTCCTGGCGGCCAACCTGAACGCCGGCGCCGGTCGCGAGACCGCTGCGGTCACGCTCGGGACGCTCTCCCGAAACCTGGAGCCCGCCCTCGATCTCTTCGCGGACGTCATTCGCAACCCCGCCTTCGCCCAGGAGGATTGGGACCGGGTCCAGGACCAGCGGCTGGTTTCCCTGCTCCAGTCACTCGATCAGCCGACCGTCCTTGCCGGCCAGGAGTTCTCGCGGACCGTGTATGGCGACGAACATCCCTACGGACGTCGTGTCGAGGGGACGCCCGAGACCGTCGAGCGGATCACGTCTGATGACCTACGAGCCTTCCATGCGGAGTACTACCGGCCGGAGGACGGCAATCTGACCGTCGTCGGTGACGTGGAAGCGGATCGGGTAGTGGGTCTGCTGGAGGAGGCCTTCGGCGGGTGGCAGGGCGCTCCGCCGGGACGTGCGGCCCCGCCGTCGGCCCCCGCCGCACAGCCCAGGACACAGATCTTCCTGCTCGACAAGCCCGGGGCGGCGCAGTCGGAAGTCCGGATCGGCCATGTGGGGGTGGACCGCGCGAACGAAGACTACTTCCCTCTACAGGTTCTCAACGCGCTCCTCGGAGGGCAGTTCACGAGCCGGATCAACCTCAATCTCAGGGAGGACAAAGGCTACACCTACGGCGCCAGCAGCGCGTTCCAGATGGGTCGAATCGCGGGTCCATTCGTCGCCTCTGGCGGTGTGCAGACGGCGGTGACGAAGGAGTCGATCCTCGAGTTCATGCGGGAGTTGGAGGAGATCCAGACCTCGCGCCCCGCTACTGATGAGGAGGTCGAGTTCGCCCGCACCAGCATCATCCGTCAGGAGCCGCTGACCCTGGAAACGAACGCTCAGATCGCAGGAAGGCTTCAGGAGCTGATCGTGTACGGGCTGCCGCTCGACTACTTCGACGAGTACACGGAGCGGTTCGCGGAGGTGACCACGGCGGACGTCAACCGCGTGGCCAGGGAGTACCTCCGGCCCGACGCCTTCGCGATCGTCGTGGTCGGAGATCGATCGGTCATCGAGGAGGGCCTGCGAACGCTGCCCTACCCCGTCGAAATCGTTGCAATCGAGGCCCCGTAGAGGCGGCCTCACGCGGCTCCGCGTGAGACCTATCTCATATCCGGAGCGCGCTGGACGAGCTCAACCCGCGCACCATTTGGCCCGGTCACGTACGAGAACGAGATCTCGCCGTTTGGCAGCGTCATGTCACGCGGCTCCGTCTCGATCGTCACCTCCTCCTTAGCGCGCAACTCCTCTACCTTCTCGTCGAGGTCGAGGGCGCGCCAGCCGATGTGATCGATGGTGCCCTCTTGCGTCGGCGTCGCATCGCCGCTCTGGATGAGGAGCCAGACATTCCCTGGGTAGAGGATGCCATCCAAGCGGCCACGGAGCGACGTCCGGACTCCGCCAAACTGCTCGTGGTACCAGGCGAAGGTCGCGTCGGGGTCGGGTGCGCGGAGATGGATGTGGTGGAAGCCGAGGTGCTGGGGGTCCTCAACGATCTCGAGCCGCGTTCCCCAGGGGTCGTTGACGAAGGCGAGCCGGAAGAGACCCTCGACGTCGCGCGGGGCCGTGGTCACCTCGGCTCCTGCCGCCTCGAGCTCGCTGACTTTGGCGTCGAGATCGGTGAACGAGAACCCAAGGTGGTCGACCGCGCTGCCTTCGCTTGGATTCCGGTCCTCGCCTTGGATGAACATCACCCGGGTCGTGCCGACGAGGATCCGGTCGTCCCGCCCGTCGACGAACTCTCCCCCGATGTGTTCCTGATACCACTGCGCCGCTTCCTGCGGATCGGGCACGATCATGTGGACGTGGTCGTACAGCAGGGTCTCGCTTTGTGCAGCCCCTGCGCCCGCGAACAACACCGTCGCCAGGAGTGAAGCGAAGCCTAGTCGCATTGGATTCTCCGAGAATTGGGGGAACTCAGCGCTGATCACGTGCGAAGGGAAGGAATTTGGCTCGTGGCCAAGCCATACGCAATGCGAGCGACGGTCGTCTCACGCGGAAACAACGGAGTTTTTTGTTTTTCCCCTTTGTCCTCCGTTTCTCTGCGTGATCAGGCTGTGCGCAGCCACTTCCAGATCTCGGCGAGCGATGCGCGGCGGCCGGTGCTGAGCATGCCGATGCGGTAGATCTTGCCCGCGAGCCAACTCGTTGCGACCACTGCCATTGCCAGGACCAGCAGGGATCCGGCGATCTCGAAAGCGGAGATCGCCGTCGCCCCCATCCGCAGGGGCATGGCGAGCGGCGCCGTGAGCGGGATCCAGCCGACCACCGTAGCCAGCATACCCTGGGGATCCGAGATGATCTGAACCTGAAGGATAAGGGGGATAATCAGGGGCATGACGAGGATCCACACGAACTGCTGCGCATCCTGCATGTCGCGCGTTGCGGCGCCGACCGCCGCGTACAGCGAAGCATAGAGGAGGAACCCGAGCAGAGCGAACAGCAGGAGCAGGAAAATGCCCTGGAAGTCGAACCGGACGGCGTCGAGTGCTCCCGGGTTCCCGAGCGCGGTAGCGACTCGATCTCGTTGAGTGAAGGCCACGACGACGAAGCCGATCCAGACGATCAGCTGGACCAGGGCAGCGCCACCGACTCCGACCACCTTGCCAGCCAGAAGCTGAGGTGCCGACACGCTGCTCATCAGCACCTCCGCGATCCTCCCGCCTTTCTCCTCATGGACGCTTTGCATCACCTGTGCGCCGTAGAGGAGGATGAAGAAGTACAGAACGAAGGTCGCAATATACGCGAGCGCCATCGAGCTCATCGTCCCGGCCTCGCCGTCGTCGGTGGGGATCTGGGCCGTCTGGAGTCGGGTCGCTCGAAGGAGTGCGGCGACGGTAGCGGGATCGAGGCTGGCGCGGTCGAGCCGTTCGGCCTGGACGGCTTCGGAAACGGACCTCTCGAGGCGGCCCACCAGCGCTACGTTCGTTACCACGCGGCCATGGTACACCGCCGGGCCACCGTCCACCAGGTCGGCGCCGAGGACGAGAAACCCATCCAGGTCTTCACTTCGAACCGCTCCGATGAGGGAATCCTGAACCAGGTCGGCAGGGGTCGAAAGGTAGCGCGCGTCGATGGAGGCCTCGCTGTCGACCGCTGCCTCGCGAATCAGCTCGGCGGTGACGCGCGAACCGAGCCCTGCCGCCGTCCCATCGACGACCGCGATGCGGTAGCCGTCGGCGGCCGTGGCGCGCTCCAGGAGGATCGGCACGAGCAGGATGCCGGCCGCGAAGATCGGGAGGAGGAGCGTGCTCACGAAGAACGCCCGGCTCCGGACCCGCTCCCGGAACTCGCGAGCCATGACGATCCGCAGTTCACGCATCGGCAACCTGCCCTTTCCGGTGCGCGGTTGCGGCGGCCCCTACTCGGTTGACGAAGATCTGGTGGAGCGTCGGCTCCACGCGCACGAAGCGGAGAAGGGTCGGCTCCATCCGAGTCAGCTCGATCAGGAGGTCGCGCGGCTCGGTGCCGTCGGTCAGATCCACCTCCCAGCTGCCGTTGCTGCGGACTGCCCGGTCGAACCTCCGCCGGTCGTGTAGCAGGCTATCGAGACCCGCTGGCTCGGTCTCGAACTCGATCTGGTACCGGTTCCCCGCCTCCTGTCGCCTCACCTCTCGAACCCCGCCTTCGAGCACTTTCTGCCCCTCGGCAATGATGCAGATCTGGTCGCAGATGCGCTCCGCCTGTTCCATGATGTGGGTGCTGAACAGGACCGTCCGGCCGGCCTCCTTCGCCTGCTTCACCGTGTCGAGTAGCACGTCCTGGTTGACGGGATCCAGGCCGCTGAACGGTTCATCCAGGATCAGAACCGGCGGATCGTGGAGCACTGTGGCGATGAACTGCACCTTCTGCTGCATGCCTTTCGAGAGCGTATCGACGGTCGCATTGCCCCACTCACCCAGCCCCAGGCGCTCGAGCCACTCGCCAGCCCGTCGGCGAGCTTCCCTGGCGGTGAGGCCCTTCAAACGGCCAAAGAAGACAATCGTGTCGATCACCCTCATCTTGCGGTAGAGCCCACGATCCTCCGGAAGATACCCGACCTGCTTGAGCAGCGCGGGGTGCTCCGCGGGATCACGACCCAGCAGTGAGATCTCGCCAACGTCGCGTGCGATGATGTTCATGATCATCCGGAGCGTCGTCGACTTTCCGGCACCGTTCGGCCCGAGAATGCCGTAGATGGTGCCGGCCGGAACCGTGAAGCCGAGAGACTCCACGGCCACGTGATCGGCATAGCGTTTCGACACGCCCCGCAGGGTCAGAGTCGGTTGCATCTAGAAGGCTGTTGGTGGACAGCCTCGGCTAGTGCCTGGCTTGTCATCTCAGACCCCAGCATGTCATTCCCGCGAAGGCGGGAATCCAGTCGCTCCGCAGGCTTGTTGCGCTCTGCATTCCCGCTTTCGCAGGAATGACGACTGGGGATGATCGGGATGTATCAACGGCCTTCCAGGTGGAGAAGGAGAGGCGGACCCGCTCCCGAGGGTCTGGGAGCGGATCGTCTGGCAGGTCAGGGGGCCGGTGGAAGGTCGAGCGCCTCGCGAAGCTCGGCAGCAGTCATCCCCTGAACGTAGACGGGGGTCCCGCGATCGAATTCACGAGCGCGCGCCAGGGGTCCGACGAAAACCGGATCGAAGCCGGCGTCGTCGACCAGGCCCGCGGCAATCTCGGCAGCCTCCGCGTCATCCGCAGCGATCGGAATGCCGATACGATCCTCCTCGGGCTCAGCACCAATCATCGGCGCAGCGATCGCGTTGAACGCCCGTACGAGACGAACACCGGGTAAATACTCGGCGGACGCCACACCGGTCCCTCGCTCGATCGCATCGTCGGCCATCGGCCCGTCCCGGTCCGCCCGTGGGTTGCCGCAGTCGATGACGACTTTGCCCTCCATCAGGGGGCTGAAATCCGTCCCGATCTGCGGAAGGGCTCCGTAGGGGACCGCGATGAGGACGACGTCGCCGAACTCGGCCGCCTCCTCCGGAGAGCCGGCACGGGCACCCGAACCGGCCTGCTCGACCAGGTCGCCTAGCTCATCCGGGTTGCGGGAAGAGAAGAAAATTTCGTGGCCGGCGCGCGCCCAGGCGAGTCCCAACCCGCCTCCCATCGCCCCCGACCCGATGATCCCGATCC
>WHSP01000083.1 GCA_009380025.1 Gemmatimonas sp.
AATCCACCTCGCTCTCCCAGTGTCAAGTAATTCCACTTTGACATCCAAACCTACACCGCTTCGGCGCCTCCCTGAATCCGCACTTCCACTTCCACATCGTCATCCTCGACGGGCTCTTCTCGGAAGACGCCAACGGCGCTGTCCAGTTCCACCCGGCGAGCGGCCTCGGCTCTCGTGACCTGCAACGCCTCCAGCAGACGCTACGCCGCCGCGTGCTGCGCCTCTTCCTGCGTCGCGAGCTCCTCGACGAGACGACCGTCGAAAACATGCTCACCTGGCAGGCGGCCGGCGGCTTCAGCCTCGATGCCTCGGTCCGCATCTCCGGCTGCGACCACGCCGGGCGTGAGCGACTCCTGCGCTACTGCGCGCGCCCGCCCTTCGCGCTCGAACGCCTGCGTATCGAACCGGCGCCAGCGCCCTCGGCCGCACCATCCGCGCAACTCTCAAGGGTTCGGCTCGTCCTCCCCTCTCTGCCAATATAGTGTGAGACAGGTATCATTGAAGAATTACTGACTCTTGAGGGCGAGAACGGAAGCAGGGAGATGATTGCTGTGGAACGTAACGGAACCGGCGGCCGCGGAGCGCAGCGACCCGTAGGCGAGCGGAGCGAAGCGGCCGCCGATCGTGGCGCCGAGGTGCCCCACCCAGAGCTGGTCGAGCGTCCCCAACGACGACGCTTCCCGGCCAGGTACAAGCTGCGCATCCTGCAGGAAGCCGATGCCTGCACGCGACCGGGCGAGATCGGTGCGCTGCTGCGGCGCGAGGGGCTTTACACCTCACATCTTTCCGCGTGGCGGCGCCAGCGCGAGCAGGGCGCGCTCCAGGCGCTGGCTCAACCACGCGGGCGGCCCAAGCCACACCCGCTGGAGACCGAGAACACGGCGCTGCGACGACGCGCCGAGCAGGCCGAGGCGGAGCTGGCGAAAGCCCGCAAGGTGATCGAAGTGCAGGGAAACGTCTCCGCGCTTCTGGGCGAGCTGCTCATGCCCAGGGGCGCGAACACGGACGGGAGTACCGAGCGATGATCCTCGAGGCGGTCGAAGAGCTGAGCCCGGTGATCGGGACCCGGCCCGCCTGTCGTTCCCTGGGGGCCGCGCCGGCGAGCGTCTACCGGCATCGTCGCCCCCCGCAACCGCGCCCCAAGCAGGAGCGGCCTCCCCCGGCTCGAAGGATAGGAAATTCAAACGTCCTTTCGGGATTCGGCTCTGAGGGAGGGTAGGGAAGGCGGAGGAGGGAGTCAATGAAGTTGGAGGGGGTGAAGGGTTGGGATCCCGTTGCTTTGGATCGAGAACGCGCATGAGCCGCCAGTGCTGGCCAGCAAGGTAGAGGACTCCGACCAGGACGTAGGCAGCGCCCAGGAGAACACCGTCTCCGCGATCAGCGACGTGGTGACCCCGGCCCCGCAGTGCGGTTCTGGGTCAGGCAACTGCATCCAGTGCCTTCAGAACCGCGTGCGCCGTGACGCCGAACACCAGATGGCCAACAAGCCCTCGGGCGTGCGTCTGCCATGGGAAGGCCGTCGGCGCGGGGGTCAGGCGCAGGGCGTAGTTTCCGACCTCGTCGATCACCAGCCAGAAGGCCGTTCCGAAGAGGAGCCCGGCGCAGGCCTCCGCACCCGGCAGACGGTTCCGGAGCACCCCGTATGCCGCGCCAGCCCCAGTGCCGAGAGCCCAGTGGATGGCCGAACCCGCCCGTCGTCGCTGCTCTTCGCTCACCTCCTGTCCCAGAATTCCAGCAGCCTTCTCCGCCGCCGTGTCATACGCCGTTTTTCCCGCACGCGCCTCGTCCTCGGCGTTCCGGGCCTGCTTCGACTCGTGCTCATAGAGGTAGGTAGTCACCGGCCCCATCGCCCACGTGGCGGCCGCGCCGGCCAGCGCGCTCCGGGCGAGATCCTCCAGCACGTCCGTTCCATTTCGCATTCTGCGTCGCATTATCCGTCCTCCAGTCAATGTCGTCTCCCGATTCGAGCCCTTACCGCCGTGGCGCTACGTTCGGGGAACGGTATGCTCCAGTCGCAGGCGATGCCTACTGGGGCAACTCGGTATACAGGTAATCTCCCCCGGTGCCGACGCGTGACACGCCTGGCACATCGGATCCCGACCTGCGGTCTCTGCCACCCCCGCCGGGTCGTGTTTCGCGAAGAACCAATCCTGGTGGTCCGGATTGCAGCCTGCGACCCGGTACATCGTCGTCACGGCTGCGAAGGTGCTATCGGGCAAGAAGTTCTCCTTGACGATCACCGCGCCTTCGGGAAGCGCGTGGACCCGCTCTCGAGTGCTTCATAGGCGATCGGGTTGACGTACGTGGTCAGCAGCATCCCGTGCGGCTCCACGCAACTGATCCCCCTCTTGACCTTATACCATGGTACAGGGCTTAGATTCGTGCTGGAGACAGTGGAGCGCACCATAACCATGACCATCACCATCGGAGAGCTGGCCGCACGGCCGGCGTGAATGTCCAGACGGTGCGGTACTACGAGCGGCGCGGGCTGATGCCGCGCCCGGCCCGTTCGCCAGCGGGATACCGGCAGTACCGGCCCGACGCAACCGATCGGGTGACGTTCATCAAACGAGCGCAGGATCTGGGCTTCTCGCTCGAGGAAATAACTGAGCTGCTGGCGCTACGGGCGAGGGAGGTGTCCGCCTGTGCGGTCGTCGAGACTCGGACGCGCGACAAGATCGCGACCGTCAACCGGAAGATCGCCGAACTGGAGCGGATGAAGCGCACACTGAAACGGCTCGCGGCTAAATGTCAAGCACGCGAGCCGACGAGCGAGTGCCCGATTCTCGAAGCATTGGAGGAAGCTCGGGATGCCTAAGGCTGCTGACTCGTGACCATTATGGAGAGCGGCGCGGAGCTGCCACGGGGCGGCGGCTCGCTCCGACCGGGGCGATCTGTTTCGACAGGCGCTCGCGAGACGGGGACGGAGTTCGACCTGCTCGTCATCGGCGGCGGCTCGGCCGGTTTCGCCGCTGCCATTCGAGGTGCCGAGTTGGGCGCGCGCGTCGGTCTGGTCGAAGCAGGCGCGCTGGGCGGTACGTGCGTGAACGTTGGCTGCATTCCATCGAAAACGCTGATTCGTGCGGCGGAGACGTTGCACCGCCGGAGCCACCACGGGTTTGCGGGTGTTCCCTCGAGCGATGGGCCGGCGGACTGGGCGCTCGTCCGCGATCAGAAAGACGAGCTCGTCGCCCACCTCCGCGAAACGAAGTATGCGGATGTGCTGCGTTCGTACGAGGACGTGTCGCTGATCCGAGGGCGTGTGGTCGTCAGATCTGGTCAGTCGGCCGAGTTGGACGACGGCCGAACGCTTTACGCCCGGAAGCTCATCGTTGCCACCGGCGCATCACCCTGGGCGCCCCCCATCGAGGGTCTCCCCGAGGCCGAGTACCTGGATAGCACTTCGGCGATGGGACTCGATGACCTGCCCGAATCGATGATCGTGCTCGGCGGCGGCGCCGTGGGTCTCGAGCTGGCGCAGATGTTCGCGCGCCTCGGCGTGCGCGTGGCGGTTCTCGAGGTCATGCAGCGCCTCGTGCCCGCTGAGGGGCAGGGCATCGGTGAGGCTCTCGCCGACCACCTACGGGAGGAAGGGATCGAAGTCTATACGGAGGCGACTGTGCGGCGGGTCCACAGGCATTCCGGATACGTGGTCGAGTTCGAGACCGGAGGGGAAGTGCGCGAGATCCGAGCCGGGCAGTTCCTGGTGGCGGCGGGACGCCGCGCCAACACGCGCGCTCTGGGACTCGCCGACGCGCGGGTCTCCCTCGGCCCGAAGGATGAGATCTTGGTGGACGAATATCTGCGCACGTCCAACCCGGGCATCTACGCCGCAGGCGACGTCACGGGCGAACCCATGTTCGTCTACGTTGCCGCGTACGCCGGGATCACGGCCGCAGAGAACGCGTTGACCGGGGACACGAGGCGGTATGACCTCACGGCCGTCCCCAGGATCACGTTCACGGACCCGGCGGTGGCATCGGTGGGGATCGCCGATGAAGAAGCCGCAGCCGCCGGCATCGCCGCGGTCACCTCGGAGCTTCCTCTCGAACACGTCCCCCGCGCTCAAGCTGCCCGAGACACCCGGGGATTCATCCGCTTGGTCGCGCGCGTCCACGCGACGTCTGCTTGGAGCACGTATCCTCGCCTCGGAAGCAGGCGAGATGATTACCGAGCCGGCCCTCGCGATCCGGTTCGGGCTCACCATCGACGACCTGACCTCGAGCTTCCATCCGTATCTCACCTTGTCGGAGGGGATCAAGCTCGCCGCTCAGGCGTTCGACAAGGACCCGGCGAAGCTCTCCTGCTGCGCCGGGTGAACGATGTCGAACCAACCCATCCCGCGGTTCGACTGTGCCTGTGCATTCACCGTTGCATGGCGCACGCGCGCGGAGCCGGTCGGGACCAACGGCCATTCCAGGCCTGTGCATCTGAAAGGAGATGATCGTCATGACACAGACCAACCTCGTGACTCTCGGTGAGTTCTGGGAGGCCTGGGATGCGGCAATGCCCCGGTTCACGTCGGAGGAGCAGCGAGCGGGGATCTTGCTGCTCCGGGAACTGGCGCAAGGCGAGCCCGTCAGCATGTCCAGGTTCGCGCAGGCGCTGGAGGTTCCCGCAGGTGAGGCGGAGGCATTGCTGCGAAACTCGGCGCTGAAGCGCTGGCGCTCGAAAAGAAGCGAGCACCGGCTCGATGCACGGCGTCCAGCCGGCCCCGAGGCGACGCCAGCGACCACCGCGCCGCTGGGTCACACGACCCGGGATACGAGCTGCGGTCACCACACTCTCACGCCTAACAAATCAAGTCGGGCGAGCGTGTGGGCTCGCCAATCGACCGATTCGCACGTCTACCAACTATCCCCTCCGTTCTCCCCAGGAGGGGCAGTCGCTCACCGGCCGGAGGATGCACCCAAACGGCCCGCGCCACACGGTTGAAGAGGTGCTGGCAGAATGAAGCTGCCGCCTCTCCACTCGGGGAGGCAGCAGTAAGATGCGCTCCGTTCGGCGTTTGGGCGCCATCCTCCCAAACTGTTGGATCATGCTGCGACGAGCAGCCCCGTGGCATACATGATCAGCATCCCCAGCACGAGGCCTGCGGCGTTCAGTGGACCGGCCAGGCCGCCGCCCCCCTCCGGCCGGGCGAAGAAATTCCACAGCAGGTAAATGACCTGGGCAATCGCGCCGGCGCCCATGGCGAGAAACAGGGTGACCCAGATCGGAGCGTAGGTGAACCCACCGATCCACGCGCCGGGGATTGTCGGTACTCCGGCAAGAAGCCCGAGGAGAAGCAGCCGCCGGAGCTGGGGTCGCTCTGCGGCTACCGGGGCTACGATCCCGAGCCCTTCCGTGGTGTTGTGTATCAAGAAGCCGACGACCAGGAAGGTGCCGAGTGCGATCTCGCCCGTCGCGTAAGCGGCGCCGATCGCCAGCCCTTCCCCGAGGTTGTGCAGCCCGATCCCGAGCGCGATCAGCGTCGCGACGTAGAAGGGGGAGGCCTCTCCGTGCCGACCCTGTGCCTGTCGTCCACCCAAGGCTGCGAGGATCAGCACGGCACCCAGAAAGCCGAGGACCACGACCCCCAATCCTTGAAACGCACCCGCAACCAGGCCCGCGGTCTCGAGGGATTCCGCCAGAGCATTCACCCCCAGGAAGATGAGCAACCCGAGAGTAAGGCTGAGGAAGAAGTCGAGCCAGCGCCGATGGATCGAACGAAGGAAGGGCAACCATAGCAGCCCCAGAAGCACCGGGATTACGCCGACATAGACGCCGAGCATCGCGAACGTCCCGATGTACCGAGCGTCGAGCGAGGGCGTCTGCGTCGCGACCTCGACCCCCGCGGTGAACGTGAGGCCGGTGCTGGTCACCAGCGCCACTTCGTGCGGCTCCCCCTCTACCCAGGGATAGGGAATAGTGAGGGTGCGACTCTCCAGCCGCCCAATCGTATTGCTCCCGTCGATCTCGAATCGCCAGATCGCGTCGTCCACCGATACCTGCCCGATGGTCACCGCTTGTGGCCCTCCGTTGACCACCTGGACCTGGATCTCGCCGAGTCGGGGAAGAGTTATGTGCTCGACGGTGAGTTCCTCCACTGGTGGAAACGCCGGTTGGAACACTCCCAGGGGACCGAAGCGGAGAAAGAGGGCGGCCAGAGCCGCCAGGAGCACCAGCGGACCCAGGCCCTTCAGCCAGACGGGAACTCGGGAGGACCAAGTACGTGGGGGCGCTGTGGTCGAGCCGCGTTTTGCACCGTCCAGCGCCGGAGCGGCGGTCTCAGCCATCAGCCGCTCCACCAACCTCGAAAATCCCCGTCCAGCCCAGCTCGGCGAACTCGCTCTGGTGGGCGTGGAACACGAACTTCCCCGAATGCTTGAAGGAGAACTCGAGCACCCCTCGCTCCCCCTGACAGAACATTACCGTGTCGGTATAGTCGAAGCGCTCCAGATCGGTGCCGTAGCGGTAGCAGCGAAAGAAGTTCCCATGCAGGTGGAAAGAGTTGATCAGATCGAACTCGGTCAGGTTCACCAGATAGACTCGAACCTGCTCCCCTAGCTGAAGCCGAATCGGGTGGCGCTGGTAGTGGAATCCGACCGTATTGACGGCGTAGATCTCGTTCTCGCCATCGAAGTTGGTGTCGAATCCGTTCATCACCATGACCAACTCGCGAGCGGCAGGACGACCTTGCTTTGGATCGATCAGGAACACCCCGTAGAGCCCTTTGTGGATGTGCTTCTTGAACGGCGGTACGTGACAGTGATAGAGCTGCAGACCGAACGGTTCGGCGTCGAACTCATAGGTGAATGCTCCTCCGGGCGCCACGACTTCGAAGGCGCCGTCCATGTTGGCAGCATGAATGCCGTGAAAGTGGATGGTGTGCCCGTGACTCCCCGCGTTCACGAAGTTGACTCGTACCCGGTCTCCTTCAGTGCACCGGATCGTCGGGCCCGGGACCTGCCCGTTGTAGGTCCATGCCGGGAAAAACACGCCCGGCGCGACCTCGATCTCTTTCTCCATCGCCAGCAGGTCATACTCCCGCATGATCTGACCGGAGGCCAGGCGTGAGATGCGGCCGGTTTCGAAGTGGCTGATGTACGCGAGCGGATCGAAGCCGCCGGGCCGCAGCTCTCCCACCGTTGTCATGGCATCGTGCAGGGCATGGCCTTGCAACCCGCCTGGCCTTGTGCTCGCTTGCTCCGCCGTTGTTAATCCCCCGCGATCGCTCAGCGACAACGCCCCACCCACGGCCAGGCCTGCCGTGCCTACGGCCCCGAGCTGGAGAGCCTGCCGCCGCGTCAATCGCGGGCCTTTCGCATCCTGATTCGGGTTCCGAGCGTCCATCGTCATCCCGTCTCCGATATTCTCTTCGCTGGGCTGCACCTACCAGCCAGCGAGAAGAACTGGGGTATTTTGACGCAACATACAATTATTTTAGCTTACACTAAAACCGAAAACTAATCAAGCCCATTCACGGTGACACCACCCGCTGCCAGAGGTCCGGGGCGACCAGGACCTGGTACTGCTTGACCTCGCCTCCGATGGGGATCACCTGCGAGACGCCCGGCACCGGCCAGGAGACGCCGTCGGACCGTCTTTGCGGTGGCGCCGAGCGCCACGAGCAGGTCCGCCCTCGAGTCCTTAGCCGAGCGGCATACGAGGTGCCGTTCCAGTCCGCGTCGCCCAGGACGCACACCACTCCCTGAGCTCCGATTCGTGCTTGCGGGTGGCGATGAGCACGAGGACGTCGCCGGGCTCGATGCGTGCGTCCCCGCGAGGGACGAAGGAGCGCTCTCCGCGGCGGATGAACGCGATCAGGACATTCGCCGGCACCGAGAGGTCCCGGAGCTGGCGGTCCGCTATGGCATGGTCCCAGGATTCCACCTGGACCTCGAGCTGCACCGTGCCACCGTCGGGACTGTCAATCACCGCACGCGTCTGGTCGAGGAGGCGCTGATGCTCCTCCCTCAGCTCCTTGTAGGCCCAGAGCATCTCGTGCCGACGAAGGACCCCGATGAGGACGCCGTTGTCAGGGTCCAGCACGGGGATCTGCTGTACGTCCTCCTCGGTGAAGCGGCGGAACGCCTCGCGAAGCGTGTCGCCCGGGGAGCAGGTGAGCACGGCGCGCGTCATGACGCTGCGGACCGTGGGATCGGCGGCCTCGGTGCCGGCTGCGCCATCCTCCTGGTCGAGAATCGCACGCTGCACGTCCGTCTCGGTGACGATCCCGACCATCCGCTCGCCCTCGTCTACGACCGGCCAGCTCCGCGTGCGCCGTGTGCGCGCCATCCCAGCCAGCTCGCGCACGGGCAGGTCCGGGCGCACCGTCTCGAAATCCTCGGACATGGCGTCCGCCACGAGGACGATGTCCAGGGCGCTGACCTCGTTGCGCATGCTGGCGAGCCCTCCCCGACGGCGAAGTTTGAGCGAATACATCGAGTCGGGGAAAATTCGCGAAGCGACGAGATAGGAGACTACGACGGAGAACATCAAGGGGAGGATGATCTGGTAGTCGCCAGTCATCTCGAAGAGGATTAGGATCCCGGTGATCGGCGCGTGCGCCGCCCCGGCGAAGAGAGCCCCCATCCCTACCAGGGCGTAGGCGCCAGCCGGCGCTGTCCAGGAGGGGAAGACCACATTCGCGAGGCTGCCGAACGCCCCACCCGCCATGGCGCCGATGAAGAGCGCCGGGGCGAAGACGCCACCCGAGCCGCCCGCGGCGAGCGTGATCGAGGTAGCGAGGATCTTCATCACGACGAGTGCGAGCATTAGCGACAGCGCCAACTCGCCCCGCAGAGCCGCCTCAACGCCGTCGTGGCCGACCCCGAAGATGTACTCGCTCCCGAAGACCCCGAGGATACCGACGCCTAGCCCTCCGATTGCGGCCTTCAGCCACGTCGGCCCTGTCCACTCGTGGAACGCGTCGTCGAACCAGTATACGGCCCGGATGTAGGCGACCGCGACGAGGCCCAAGCCCAACCCGAGGACGAGGTAGAGCGGGAACTCCCACTCGCTCGCGAGGGTGAACGGCTGGAGGAGCCGGAAGGCCGGGTCGGTCCCCAGATAGGCCTGCGACAGGGCCGTCGCTGAAACGGACGCGATCACGACGAGGCCGAACGAGCGGGCTACGAAGCTCCCCAGGATCACCTCGAGCGCGAAGATGACCCCGGCGATCGGAGCGTTGAAGGTCGCGCCGATCGCGCCGGCCGCGCCGCAGGCTACGAGGAGGCGAAGCCGTTCGGCTCCCGCACCAGCGAGCTGTCCGACGGTACTCCCAAGCGCCGAGCCGATCTGCACAATCGGCCCTTCACGTCCGACCGAACCGCCTGACCCGATCGTGATCGCGGCGGTCACTGCCTTGGCGACGGCGACCCGCGGGCGGATCCGGCCGCCGCGCCGCCGCACCGCGTACTGCACTTCCGGAACGCCATGCCCCTTCGACTCCGGAGCCCAAGGGACCAGGTAGGCGACGATCACCAACCCCACGGCGGGTGCCAGGACGAAGACCACCCGCCTCCAACCCGGTGCCAGGCCAAGCAGCTCGGGGATTTGGCCACCCTGCACGAAGAAAAGCCACGCGACCGCATCAATCATCACGCGGAGCCCGATCGCGCCGGTTCCTGCCAGGAGCCCGACCACGACCGCCATCACCACGAGGCCCGTGGTCTCCGACCTCTGGAGCCAGCCTCGGAGCCGGGTGACGAGATCAGGTTTCATGACTCCACGACCGCGGTCTGGCACTGCGGAGCGCCGGTTGCAGCAACTGATGTCGCGTTCGCAGACGATCTATTCACGAGGCGCGCTTCTACCGCGACATCCCTGCTGGCGGCACGGCTGGCGATGCGGACACTGTGATGGTGTAGATGCACTTACAGGAGTCTATCTGGGCGCCGCGCGCTCTCGAAATGAGAAGGACCTTGTCTGCCACATCAGATGCAAGGGTCCTGTTGGTATTACTCAGCGGCCCCTTTGAAGGACTGCTGGCCATGATCACGATAGAGGCCAGGAACAGATGCGTGCCACCCTCCGTCAATACGACGGAGTCATCCCCAGCCTCCGAAACGGACTCGGACTCCCCATAGATACCTCTGATTCTGGCACCAGTTGGCACCGCGGGCGGCACCACCCCTCCAAGGCCATTGTGAGAGTAAGCCGACCTTACGACTGGCCACACGCGCCGTCGGAGGGAAGCGATCCGGCAACTCCTGTTCAGCGATCTGGACCTAGTGAACCGCCGGATCCAATGACGGTCGAAGGCGACAAATCCAGACGAAGCAACTGGACGCCGATGCCGGAGCCCGTGTATGATGCCCTGAAGCAGTACCTGCTGGAATGGAAGATCGGAAGCGTCCCGTCTTCGCGAATGCCGGGAATCCATCGCGGCCTACACCACGAGTCCGACCAGCCGGAGGAGTGACGTGGACTCACCACCATCCTCACCTACGCTGGCCTCGCTATCCTACTCGGCTTCAGCGCGATCGGCGTGGACGTCTTCACCTCTGCGGCCGCGAGGCTCGTCGAGGCAGGGAGGGCGCGACGACCCATTTCTTGCCCTGCCCCGGAGCGGCCGGTGGCCGTTCGCCTTCTACATAACGTTAGACGGACATTGCAAAATCACTCGCATGGCTAGGAGCGCTTCTTGAACGCTGACCTCGGCGAGGCGCCGCACCAGCCGGATGATGCGGTATCGACTTCAAGGGTTGCCGACCCAGCGGAATCGTTGGGTGCTTCTCTTTGAAAGCGTCCTGATCATCCTGAGTGTGGTCCTGGGCTTTGCTCTTCAGGGGTGGGGTGAGCGCCGGGCTGATCGTAGAATCGCCCAAGCCGCCATCGAGAACTTTCGCGTTGAGATCGAAGGCAATCTGAACGGGCTGGAGCAAAGCCAGCCGAAGCTTGCCCAGTTTATCGACTGCCTGTCGGGAGTCGGAGAATCCGGGCGGGAGGTTCCATGGCTATCATAGATACCGACCGGATGTACATATTTGACCTGGAGTTTCCGCGCACGGCCGGTATGCCCGAATTCCCGACGCACAAACCGGGTTTCGCCTATACCCTGTATCACCGGCACGAGGACAAACTGGGTACCGGCGGCATTCGCAGCAGCGCCTTCGGTCAACTCCACGGCACCGAACACGCAGGGACGCACATCGACGCGCTGTGTCATCAGGCGGAATCCATGGCGTTGCACGGCGGCATTTGCGTAACGGGGGAAACGCAAACGCCAGCTGGATTTACAGCCTTCGGCGCCGAACACCTTTCACCGATGTTCGCTGAGGGGGTGCTGCTCGATGTGGCCACCTTGAAGGGTGTCCGATCGTTGGAGCCTCGCTATGCGGTTACTGCAAAGGATTTATCGGATTGCTGCGACAGACAAAACGTTGCCATCGAGAAGAAGTCAGTGGTCCTGGTGAATTTGGGTAATGGCCACCATTGGGGCGACGAAGCTCGCTACCTTGATGCGCCGGGAATGGACAGATCGGCGACGGAGTGGCTGATCGACAAGGAGGTCCTTGCGGTCGGGTCGGACAATATCTGTTGGGATTTAGCGGAATCCTGGGATGAGGAGCTAAACTGCAATCTTCCCGGCCACTTGTTACTGCTCGTGCGAGCAGGCATATCCATCATGGAAAACCTCAACCTGATTGAGCTATCAAACTCAGGCCATGCGACGTTCACCTTTGTGGCGATTCCGCTGAAGCTCGTTGGGGCGACCGGTTCTCCCATTCGTCCGCTTGCCCTCGTCGCGTGGTGACATCTGCTGTTCGAGTCGGTGCACGAGCAATGGCTGCTCTACGGCGCTTCGGTCAACACGTGGCGGCCGCAAACATCGGCACCGCACCGCAAGCCGCTCGTCCACCGGCAAGGCATCCGTGTCGAGACCCGTAGCGGTGGGGTTGAGCAGGAAGGTCGGCGGGCCTCGCAGACAGCACGCCACTTAGAGTGCTACAGCGTAAACGTAGTGCTCATCTTCATCGGTCGTGGCCCACCAGCGTCGACTCCAGCTTGCCCTGCTGCGGAACGGATTCCGCGCGAGGATAAGCGACGGCGGCGAGCTCTTGCGACTCGAGAAACGTCCGGTACGCCCACCATATTTGACCATCGGCGTTCGCTTCGCTCGGCGGCCAATCTGTGCCGAAGCTGTTCTGGATGAGAGAGGGGGCGACGGCGCGGCAGCTCTCTGCGGTCGAGGTCACGCCCAGTGGATACGGTCTGCACTGGGAGGAACTCGACGCCGACCTATCCGTTCCGTCCGTCGTCGCGGGGTCTTCGGCAGCCGGCGATGGATGGCCGAACTCGGCCGGTCGGGTGGCCAGAAGACGAGCCCAGCGAAAGCCGCCGCGGCCCGTGCAAACGGCCGAAAAGGGGGCCGGCCGAGGAAGTCTCGAAGCTGAATCGTACGAGCTCCCTTTTCAGGGCGATCCCCGGGCGTAGCGCGCCACCACCAGCATACGCCGGCGCGCTTTACAACGAGCCTTCTGCTCAATGCCGCCACGTGTCCGAATCACAATGAGCAGCGTGGGTCGTTGGCGTCTCTCACCCCGAACCGATGATGGTGGCTTTCGTGCCGGTCGTGCCGTACATCGGCGCAGCAACGGGCGTGGGCGACGTGGGTACCGACTGGCCGACATCAATCGCTCCCGTGTATTCGGCGACGACGTCCCGGAACTCGATCGTGATCTCGATCGGCCAGATCCCGTTGAGGAACTGTGCGCCATCGACCCGGCGGGTGAACACGTATCCCGTTGAGAACGGTAGGCCGTATTCCTGCTCCACCTCTACGCCCGTGGTCGGTTCCGTGATCACGATCGACCCGAGTTGCACAGGTTCCGTGAACTGCAGTTCGACGACCAGATGGACGCTGCTCGGGTCCCTCGGGTCTACCCAGTGGTGCACACCTGTTACGAATCCCTCCGGTCCCAACAGCGTCGACTCCAGCTTGCCCTGCTGCGGAACGGATTCCGCGCGAGGATAAGCGACGGCGGCGAGCTCTTGCGACTCGAGAAACGTCCGGTACGCCCACCATATTCGACCATCGGCGTTCGCTTCGCTCGGCGGCCAATCTGTGCCGAAGCTGTTCTGGATGAGAAGAGCCCCCGGGGCGCTGGGATCGCCCTTGGTATCGTCGTAGCCAACGATGAGCTGACCGTGGCCCGAGTTCGGCCTGATCGAGTCGGGCTGGCTGCCCGTATTGGTTCCGAAGACTCCGTGATCAAGCGTCGGGTTGGAATAGCCCCAGTAGACCGGGCCTGTGAAGGCGATGGCGTGGCCAGCCGCCAGGAGCCGCTTGATGAACTCGAGTGGCTCCGGCCTAATCCTGAACATCGAGTAGCTGCCGATCAAGAAACGCTCCTGGTCCGGCCATGCCATGTTCGGGTCGATCTGATTGAGATAGGTGCAGTCTGGCTTGTATGGGCCTGTGCGCGGCTCGGTGCGCCCAGCACAGTGAGGCGGGTCAAGTACTCGAAACTGAGACCGCCCTTGGGACAAGCGCCAGCGACACCCTCACTCGTCGCGAGCGCGTACAAGAAGGCGGCGCTGACGGAATTCGCAGCGTCGGCTGGGTCCCATTTGATGGCGCCGTCCGGAAGGCGCGCGGCCGTGTACGAGCCGAGACCGTAACGGAACGACTGCGCCTCACAAGTGCCCGGGCTGCCGGGGTCTTGGGGCGTGCCTTGCTGAGCGACGGCGGGCAGGTTCGTCAGCATGACAGCCGATGGCAGCGCTGCCGGTTCGCCGGACTCACGGAGAGCGAACGGCGGAAGGGTTTGCGGCGACGGTGGGACCTGCGTGAAGTCAACGGTTGCACCACTGCACCCTTCGCCGAGTGCGGCCGGCGGGGGCGTCGCGGCCGGGTCGCCATCGCAACTTCCGAGGGAACAGAGCGCCAGCAGTAGAACGACGACGCCGGCGAGCGAGGCGGAGGGCGAGCGCAAACAGACGCATCAGCGATCGGTCCTTCGAATGGTTCACGGGGTACACGGCAGCTTACCCTCCCGGCGTAGCCGGCGGGCGCGTCGTCGCTCGACTGGTCGCAGAGTCGATGCCTTTGGCAGAGGAGGTGCCGGTGATCAGCACCACCCGCTGCTCGCCGTATCCGCCCATGCCGCCCGCTCCTGTCATTGGTCGTCATCGGCGTGGTACCCGCTCCCACGAGCCCGTTCCAGGACGCCGTTCAATCCGTGCGTGCCCTACAGCACAGGCCTTGCCATCGATCCTCCAAGTATCGCAGGGGATAGACATCATAGGGGCTGGTCACAAACCCGGTCGCGATTTGTGCCACGCGTCCAAACCCCAGGCCCGCGGTCGTAGAAATTGAAAATTTCCGAACCCAACCGCTGACCGGGTGAATCGAGTAGGTATTGAGAGGTTGGTCGAGGCGGGGAAGTCCGCTATCTCTGTGGGGAGTAGACCGGGTTCACCAAACACACATGTGCGTGCTGGAATACTATCAGCGACGTTGTTTCTAGTGCTTCTTCAGGTTCACGCCGCGTCCTCGAGCGCGCTCGCCACCCAGGCCGGATCGCGGGCGATCAGCCGCAAGTAATTCGCCCGTCGTTGGTGCGATTGGCGACTGTATGCACAGCCGCACACGAGGCGGCGCAGGAGGAATTCCGCCCTATCTCGCTACTGTTCGAGCGCCCGGTCCTCAAGAGCGTGCCCCGCCCCCTCCCACGCGATCATGCCGCCCTCCAGGTGGAGAAGGTCGGAGTATCCACGGGAGGCGAGTGTCCGCGCCGCGATCTGGCTCATCCTTCCGCTTCGACAATAGAGAACGATCGTCGCATCCTGCGGGGCCGGAAGGTCGTCGAGATGCGATTCGATCTCGTCGAAAGGAATGTCCAGGTCCGTCCCGGGAATCTCACCCTCATAGGGAACGTGAACGTTGATGACGAGATAGTCGTCGTCCCCCGTCAGGGCAGCCAGCTCCTCCGGACTGATGTTCGTGTATGGTTCGTTGGACTGGGCGGCGGGGAGGAGTGCCGACGGATCGAGGTCCTCCGCGATCGTCTCCGCTCGGGGAGGGTCCTGATCCGGCGCGCCACAGGCAGGAAGAAGCAGTGCCGCAGCGGCCAAGGCAATGAACGGTCCGGAACTCGTCAGGCGGTTCATGGATCCTGTTCTCCTGTGTTGCCGGTGGGCGGGGACCCGTCGGTGGCGGAGCCACCAATTCCATCCCCAGCCGGGTACTCGTTCGGTGACCAGCGGCTGAGCCATTCGCGGGCTGGACAGCATACATACTGAAGTCGCAATCGGGAGGCAACTGAGCGAAATACAGTTACCTTGACATTCGACAACAGAAGCTCCACTCTTGTCGAAGGATAAGGTGTACATCGAACTTCCCGAACTCCCATGACCACCAGAGCGGACATCCTGCAAGGGACCCTCGACCTCCTGATCCTGCGGAACCTCCGCGGCAAACCGCTGCATGGCTGGGGAATCTCCAAACGGATACGGGAACTTTCGGATGATGTGCTACAGATCAATCAGGGATCGCTCTACCCTGCACTCTACCGCCTCGAGGATCGTGGCTTGATCAAGTCGGAGTGGGGAGTGTCGGACGAGGGGCGACGGGCGCGCTTTTACACGTTGATGCCTGCAGGCAGGAAACAGCTCGCAGCGGAGCAGACCGAATGGAAGCGTTTTGCGAACGCGATCGAGCAGGTTCTTCAAGGTACCTGAGAGGACAAGGAGCCGGTGATGCTCGAATGGGTGCGACGGATAGCACGGCGCGCACGGATCCTCGCCCAGATCGGTGAGAACGAACGGAGCATGGATGAGGAGATGCGATTCCATCTTGAAATGGAGGCAGCGGCGTTGCAGCAGGAGGGCCTTCCGCCAGAGGAGGCCTGGCGCCGAGCCCATCGTGCGTTCGGTGGCGTCGAGCGCTTCAAGGAGCAAGGGCGGGACGCTCGAGGGACACGGCTAATCGAAGATCTCTGGCGGGACATGCGCTACGCAGCGCGTCAATTGCGGGGTAGTCCGGGATTCGCCGCCGCGACCCTATTGACTCTAGGGCTCGGGATCGGTGCGACCACGATGATGATGCACACCTTGGGTCTATCCATGCCGTCCGAGGGGAGCGCACTCGTTTCTCCAGAGCGGTTGGTGTACCTGGGACAAGGTCCAACGGGATGTAAGGGCTGCGTGGGCATGTCCGCGGGGAACTATCTTACGGTCCGCGATCAGGTTCGCTCGCTCGAGCACCTGTCGATGTTCGCCGAGTGGGAGCCGATCCTACGGGGCGCGGCTACCTCGGAGCTCACGGATGGTGTTCAGGTGACCCCGGACTTCTTCAATACGCTCCAGATTCGCCCGATGCTCGGCCGCACCCTTGTTCCGGACGACAGCGCATCGGATCGGCAGCACGTAGTGGTGCTCAAGGAATCGATGTGGCGAGATCGCTTCTCAGGCGACGCTTCGGTTCTCGGCCGAACCATTGTTCTTGACCGCATGGAATACACGATCGTTGGCGTTGTGGCGGATGAGGCCGCCTATCCGTCGTATGATGCGGACTTCTGGGCGCCCCTCGTTCTGACACCCGCCCAGGCGAGCGAAAGGGAGCAGGCCGACTACAGCGTGGTCGGGCGTCTCCACGACGATGCGAGTGTTCAGAGCGTAACCGCGGAGGTAGGCGGAATTGCCGGCCAGGTGCAGGTCGAATTTCCCGACCTTATGGGTGGCTTGACATTCGCCGTTACGCCGCTCCCGGAGCTCAACCGGCCGAGCCTCGATGCGGTCACGCTGATCTTCGCCGTTGCCGTCAGTCTGGTGTTCCTGATAGCCTGCATCAACTTGGCCGGCCTCCTGATTGCGAAGCTGTCGGCGCGTCGTCGGGAGCTTACGGTCCGCAGGGCGATGGGTGCCGCGCCCGGACGAATCGCGCGTCAGCTTTTCGCCGAAACCATCTTGCTGGCAGCCCTCGGGGGTGCAGTCGGCGCAGTAGTCGCGGCGTTGGGGATCCGAATCGTGACTGGCGGGACACCGCCCTTGTTCTACGGGCGCGGCTTCGCGATCGCATTGGCTATGGGTTTATTCAGCGCGCTGTTGATCGGGCTTTGGCCGGCGATCCGGTTCGCGCGGCCGAGGCTGGCGCACCAGATTCGCGAGGTGACGCGTACGGCAACGGGAGGTGTCGAGGCTGCCCGGGTCCAGCGGGTGCTCGTCATCGCTCAGGTGGCGTTGGCGATCGTCCTGCTGTCGGCCGCCGGACTGCTCGCCCGCAGCTTTCAGAAGCAGTACGGCATCGAGCCCGGCTTCAGCACTGACCGCATGCTCGCGGTACACGTGCAGAATCCGCCCATCGAACCGGAAGTGCCGTTTTCCCGCATCCGGCTCTCAGACCCGGGATCGGCTACTCCGGCAGACCCGGAACGCATCGATCGACTGGTTCGGGCGATCGAAGCGGTTCCCGGTGTCGAGCGGGCGGGGGCCGGCTTAGCGATTCCGTTCGGCATTGTTTCCAGCGCCGGAAGGGGCCGCTTCGAAATCGAAGGTCAGCCACCGGTGCTTCCCGACCAACGCCCTAGCGCGCGCCGTATGCAGGCCGTCACATCGGGCTACTTCGACGCCCTCGGGATTCCGATCTTGCGAGGGCGCGGGTTCACCGATAGCGACAGCCCGGATGCTCCCCGTGTCGCCGTCATCAACCGTGTTATCGCCGAGCGATTCTTTCCTGACGACGATCCGATCGGGCGCGGGGTGATCGTCGACAGCCTTCGTTGGGAAATCGTTGGGATCGTTGGCTCGGTGTTCTACGGCAGTACCGAGGAACTCGCGAGCCCGGAAATCTATCGACCGATACAACAATGGGGAGGGTCCTCGAGGGTTTGGATCGCTATCAGCACGCGGGGAGATCTGCCCGGAATCGGGCGGGAAGTTACGGCCGCCATTCACCGATTCGATCCGGACATCGCCATCACGCGCCTGCTCACGATGAACACCTTGCGGGACAATACCATGGGATCGGAACGTAGACTGCTCCGCCTCATGGGCGCCTTCGCGCTTGCTGCGCTCCTGATCTCGGCGATTGGTTTGTACGGGTTGATCAGCTACTCTGTGTCGCAGCGCACCCGCGAGTTCGGCGTGCGACTGGCGCTCGGCGCCGAGCGCCAGCTGGTGCTTCGCCTAGCTAGTTCTAGCGGCAGCGCATGTCCTACTGCCTCGAACACCGACAGATTCCAGTCGGGTCGATGGGCCATCCAGTCATCGATCCACGCGCGCACGATCAGGCGATCGTCGTCCCCCCACAGCAGGAGCGTGGGCGCCGAAGTACGTCGCATCGCGTCCTGCACGCGTTGGCGTCGGACGAACATCGCCGACATGATCGACGCCATGACCGTGACGCCCCTTCCCAGTTGCTTCGGCCGCGCCGCCGTGAGTTCTTCCCCAGCGAGTCTCGTGAACTCGCTGGAGAGCGACAGGTCACCGCCCCCGACGTCCCACTTACTCCCCGATAGCGCCGCAGGATCGGACAGGACCCGTAATTTCATATCGATGACCCTCCTGCCGAGCACCCGCAGCATCGCTCGGGCGACGGGAGCGGCGACAGCCAGCCCTGCCCTGCCGATCGTCCGCCACCAACGGGCCTCGCTTGCGCTGAGCGGAGGGGGAAGGGCGGGAGCCACCAGCACGAGCCCAGCTACGCGTTCGGGTGCGATGTCGGCGAAAAGCACCG
>WHSP01000084.1 GCA_009380025.1 Gemmatimonas sp.
CCTTGGCTGTGGTAGGCCGCCGTGTCCACGTATTCAAAGGTTGTGGTGTGGCCGAATCCATTTAACGTAGCGAGGTGATTCCCGTCGTCGAAACGCAGACGGTCGCGAATCGCCATAACAAGGAGAGTGCCGAAATCAGGAATACGACCTAACTATCTGTATCCACGCCGCTTAACAACCATTCTTCCAACCTGCCTGACCACGGAGTTTGCGCATAGTAGCCCGACGATTGCGCAAACACTCCGCAGCTGCAAATCGAGATTAGAGAGCTGTTTTTCAGAAGGCCCGGGCCGCCGAGCCCCGGGGTCTCACGCGGAGGAACGCGGAGAACGGTACCCACCCCACCTCCGTTGTGACTCCGCGGCTCCGCGTGAGAATCTGTTGGGGATGACGAAGTGCAACCGACTAGAAGCCGAGCGCCTCCGATGTCGCTTTACAGGAGGCCGCCGGGATCTCTCAGAGCTTCCAGATCCGCTCCGCGTACTCCTTGACCGAGCGATCGCTGGAGAAGAAGCCGCATCGGGCGACGTTGAGGATGGACATCCGCGTCCAGCGGTCCTGGTCGCGGTAGGCCACGTCGACCTTGGCCTGCGCTTCGAGGTAGGCGTCGAAGTCGGCGAGCAGCATGAAGCGGTCGTGTTCGAGCAAGTCCTCGATGATGCCGTCGAACAATCCGGGTTCATCGGGACAGACCGCGCCGCCACGGATGAAGTCGATCACGCGGCGTACGTTCGGGCTCGTTTCGTACATCAGCTGGGGATGGTACCCCGCATCCTTGCGGCGGGCCACATCCTCGGCGTCGAGACCGAAGATGAAGATGTTGTCCTTCCCCACGGCATCGGCGATCTCGATGTTCGCGCCATCCAGGGTCCCGATCGTGAGCGCCCCGTTCAGAGCGAATTTCATGTTCCCCGTGCCCGACGCCTCGTACCCTGCCGTCGAGATCTGTTCGGACAGATCACTCCCCGGGAAGATCTTCTCCGCCAGGGAAACGTTGTAGTCCGGCAGGAAGGCGACCTGAAGCTTCTTGCTCACACTGGCATCGCGATTCACCAGGTCCGCGACGCAGTTGATCATCTTGATAACCTGCTTCGCCCTCCAGTAGGTGGGCGCTGCCTTGCCAGCGAAGAGGACGGCCCGGGGCAGCACGTCGAGGGAAGGATTGTCGCGGAGCTCGAGGTACTGGTGAACCAGGCGGAGGACGTTCAGCAGCTGCCGCTTGTACTCGTGCATGCGCTTGACCTGCACATCCATGATGGCCGCCGGGTTGATCGACACCCCGGTGATCCGCTCGACGACCCTCGCTAGCTCCTTCTTGTTGACCTCCTTGATCGTCTGCCAAACAGTTCGAAAATCTTCGTCCGCAGCGAACTTTTCCAGCTCTTCGAGCCGGGTGAGGTCGGTGACCCATTCGTCACCGATGGTATGCGTGATCAGGCGCGACAGAGGAGGGTTGGCCTTGAGCATCCAACGGCGCTGGGTCACGCCGTTGGTCACGCTGACGAACTTGTCGGGCCAAAGCTCGTAGAAGTCGTGGAAGATCCGTTCGCGAAGGATCCGGGTATGGAGGGCCGCGACGCCGTTGATCGTGTGGCTGCCGGCGATGGCGAGGCTGGCCATCCGCACCTGTCCGTGCGAAAGGATCGCCATCCGCTCGACTCGGTCCGGGGCCCCCGCGAACCGCTCCTCGGCCCTCCCCCGCAACCGGCGATCAATCTCCTCGATGATCTGGAGATGCCGAGGCAGAAGTCGTCCGAACAGGTCGATGGACCAGGTTTCGAGGGCCTCGGGCAGTACAGTGTGGTTCGTGTAGGCGAACGTGCGCCGCGAAATCTCCCATGCCTCGTTCCAACCAAGACCGTGTTCGTCCAACAGGAGGCGCATCAGCTCCGGGATCGCCACCGCCGGGTGCGTGTCGTTCAGCTGGATCTGGACCTTGTCGGGAAAGTCGGTGAACGTCTTCCGTTCCCGCAGGTAGCGCCGGATGATGTCCTGGATTGTAGCCGAGACGAAGAAGTACTGCTGCTTGATGCGGAGCTCCTTGCCCGACCCCGTATCGTCCGGCGGGTAGAGGACCTTCGAGATCGTCTCCGTCTGCGATTTGGCAGCGACGGCGGCGAGGTAGTCTCCTCGAATGAAGTCGGCGAGGTCGAACGCCTCGGTGGCCTTCGCGGCCCAGAGGCGGAGGGTGTTGACGGTGTTATTGCGGTATCCCGGGATCGGCGTGTCGTACGCCATCGCCTTGACGTCCTGCGTGTCGACCCAACGGAACCGGACCTCGCCGTTCGGCTTGCCCTCCGCCTCGGTACGGCCGTAGAACTTCACCGCGTAGGTACGGTCCGGGCGCGCGATCTCCCACGGGTTGTCGTCGTGGAGCCAGTTGTCCGGCAGCTCGACCTGCCGGCCCTCGACGATCTGCTGGCGGAAGATCCCGTGCTCGTAGCGGATCCCATAGCCGTAGCCGGGGATCTCGAGCGTGGCCATCGAATCGAGGTAGCACGCCGCGAGGCGCCCGAGACCGCCGTTGCCGAGCCCGGCATCCGGTTCCATCGACTCGATGTCCTCCAGCCGATAGCCGAGTGGGTCGAGCGCTTCCTGCACGGCCTCCGTCAGGTCGAGGTTGATCAGGGCGTTCCCGAGAGTGCGCCCCATCAAGAACTCGAGCGACAGGTAGTAGACTCTCTTTACGTCCTGCTCTCGATACTGCCGCTGCGTCCCCGCCCAACGCTCCGCGATACGGTCGCGGATGCTCCACGCCGCGCTCATATAGAAGTCGCGGTCGGCCGCCGTGCCGCGGTCGAGCGCCAACGTGAACGTGATATGGTCCGTGATGTCGTGCTTCAGCGAATCCGCTTGACTTGCGCGACGCACGTTGCGAAGTGCGTACCCTCGAAACATGAAGACTCCCTGGGCTGCCTCTCCTACTGGTCGAAAGGCGGGCGCTGTATAGAAGAATCGTGCCCCGCCGGCCGGATGCTTTCGATCCGCTCCCCTACTCGTACTCGGGCCCTTCCGCTGTTCATCGATCGCCGAACCTCGAGGTTTCCGTCGACGCTCCGCACATTGATCAGCACGTGCGTCGCCCGGGTCAACGCCGGGTTCCAGGTAGCGGCGCGGCCATCATCCGTCAAATGGAAGGGAAGCATCATCCAGAATACCGCGGGTTCCATGACCTACCGAAACACCCCTCGACCTCGACGGTATTAGAAGCCTCCCGCCTCGGCCATCTGCGGTCGGGTGTCGACCTGGCAACGAAGGAGATGTCGTGTCCGCCATTCAGTGCAAGCGATGTGGCAACGAGGGTCAGCCGCTTCCGTATGCTCCGTTCCGGAATGAGCTCGGCGAGCGAATCCAGGCCGAGATCTGCCAGTCCTGCTGGGCTGAGTGGCTTCAGCACCAAACGATGCTCATCAACCATTACGGGCTGAACCTCCGCGATCCGGAAGCAAAGACCTTCCTGACCGAGCAAACGGAGCGCTTCCTGTTCGGCGGCGAGACCGAGGACGTCGATACGACCAAGCAGGGAACCATCAGCTGGTAGCGGAGATGCGGCTTGTGCGCAAGAGGAGGCCGGGCTGACTCGAAGTCGGCCCGGCCTCTTCAGTTCGATCGCGCGCCCTATCCGTCATTCCAGCCGACCCCGGTCATTCCCGCTACCCCGGTCGATCGCGCGCCCCTATCCGTCATTCCCGCTACCCCAGTCATTCCCGCGATGACGGGGATGAGGGGCTCAGGCTCCCTTCTCCCGCCGCTCCAGCTCCTCGAACTCCTCGATCAACTCGGCATCGTGCACCGGGCTTTTCGAACCTCCGATCTGTCGCGGCTCCGACTCCCCCGGCTCCGATTCCCCCGGTCCCAACTCCCTCGTCTCCTCCGGGGCCGGCGGGAGAAGCCCCATCTTCCGCTTCATCTCGATCAGCCGCGCATCCGCATCATCGTTCACTTCGAGCCGCTTGAACTCGGAAACCAGGTGGTCGGTGCCGAGTTCCTCCGTCACCTCCGCCGAAGCGAGCGCGAGCCGCTCGGATTCCTCGATCCGCTGGGCCATGCGGTCGAATGCCTCGAAGGCCGAGCTGTCCGAGAGACCGGTCATCGTCTCGTGAATCCGCTTCTGCGCCTGCGCTCGCTTCTGCTTCGCGACCAGGAGATTCTTCTTGCGCCGAGCTTCCTCGATCTTCGAGTTGAGCTGCCGTAGGGAGTCCTTCAACCGCTCGGTCTCGGTCGACTGACGGTGCCAGGTATCGTACAGCGACTGGGCTCGCTCCCCATACTCCTGCTGCCTCTGCAGTGCCTGCCGCGCGAGGTCGTCCCGCCCCTCCCGAACCGCCAGCATCGCCCGCTTCTCCCATTCCTGCGTCTGCTTCCCCTCAGCTTCGGCCTGCGCCTTCAGCTTCCGTTCATCTGCGATCGCCACCGCGACTTCCTGCTTCGCCTTGGTAAGCTGATCCCGCATGTCCAGAATGATCTGGTTCAGCATCTTCTCCGGGTTCTCCGCCCGGGCGATCAGGTCGTTCAGATTCGAACGGATCAGGCTCGACAGCTTGTTGAAGATTCCCATTTATCTAGCTTTGAATAGTGAATTTTGAACCTGGATTCCGCGTCCTTTACGCGCGGGATCGGTCCAGGGTTCAAAACCGAGAATTCAACATTCGCGATAGGCGGCGAGCGTCTCGAAATGGGACGCGATCGCGAGCTGGATCGAATCGATCGTCGCCTGGAACTCGCTGAAGTCGAGGTTCTCGAGCTCGAGGGTGTCGGTGAGGATGATGTCTCCCTCTTCGATGGCGTACGCCCCGTGGACGAGGTCTTCGGCGTTCAGCTCGAGCAGCCGTCGGAAGAGCCCGATGCAGCGGTCGTCCTCCTTCGGAACGTCGAGCACCTTGACCCGCAAGAGGAGGTGAGGTGCAGAGTAGTGGATGACGAGCCGGCCGCTGTCAGCGCCCAGAACCCACATTCCGGGCTCCACCTCCTCCACGGACTGCTCCACTCGCAACAAAAAGCTCTCGATGTCCTCACGTGTCGCCATGCGGCACTCCGGTTCAGGGTCTGCGTCGAGTCACTACTCTGAGGGACTTCGCCCCTCTCCAAGTCGCTTACGCTCGGTGTCGCTCAATAGTTGCACCATGAAGGACTGTTCGTCCTGAAGGCGAGAGACTTCTGCGGTGAGACGCTCCATCTCCTCCTTGAGACGAGCGAGCTCAGCGGCGTTGATGTCCGAGCCGGGCGGGATCTCGCGCGAGATTCGATCGGCATATGCCTTCGCGATCGGCCCGATCACGAAGATCATGACAAAGATAATCAACAGCGTCGACATCACGATACCCTGACGGAGTGGGAGGCGATCGGCTGTCAGAGCGGCTAGCTCAGTCTGATAGCTGAGAGCTGATAGTTGAGAGCCGATAGCCTCTTCAAATACCTTCCCGTGTGAGACTCTTCCACTTCCGCGACTTCCTCCGGCGCACCCTGCGCTACGATCTTACCTCCCCCGTTCCCGCCTTCCGGGCCGAGGTCCAGGACCCAGTCGGCCGTTTTGATCACGTCGAGGTTGTGCTCGATGACCAGCACCGTATTCCCCTTGTCGACGAGACGATGAAGCACCTCGAGGAGCATTCGGACATCCTCGAAGTGAAGACCGGTGGTTGGTTCATCGAGAATGTAGAGTGTCCGCCCGGTAGCCTGTCTGGCGAGTTCCGTCGCCAGCTTGACGCGCTGGGCCTCGCCTCCTGATAGGGTGGTTGCGGGCTGCCCGAGATGGAGGTAACCCAGCCCGACGTCGGAGAGAGTGCGCAGGTGGCGCCGGAGTCTGGGAACCGCCTCGAAGACCTCGAGCGCATCGTCGACAGTCAGATCGAGGACGTCCGCGATCGATCGCCCTTTGTAGAATACCTCCAGAGTCTCTCGATTGTACCGCTTCCCCTTGCAAACTTCGCAGGGGACGTACACATCCGGGAGGAAGTGCATCTCGATCTTGACGAGCCCTTCACCCTGGCACGCCTCGCAGCGGCCACCCTTCACATTGAAGGAAAACCGCCCGGGAGAGTAGCCCCGCATCTTGCTCTCCGGCAGTTCGGCGAAGAGCTCGCGTACGATGGTGAAGAGGCCCGTGTAGGTGGCCGGATTCGAACGTGGCGTCCGCCCGATCGGGGACTGGTCGATGTCGACGACCTTGTCGACCAGATCCAGACCTTCGACTCGCTCGTGCAGGCCCGGAACCATCTTCGCCCGGTAGAACCGACGCGACAGCGTCTTCCAGAGGATGTCGTTGATGAGCGTCGATTTGCCCGAGCCCGAGACCCCGGTAACCGTGACGAAGCAGCCGAGGGGGATCCGCGCCGTGATATTCTGCAGGTTGTGCTCACGGGCACCAACGATGACGAGCTCGTGCCCTTCCCTGGGCAAGCGCCTCTCCTCCGGTACCGGAATGTCCCGGTCCCCCCGCAGGTAAGCCCCCGTGAGCGACCGAGGTGACGCGGCAATCTGCTCGACACTGCCCGTGGCCACGATCTCCCCACCGTGCCGACCCGCGCGCGGTCCCAGATCGATCAGGTGGTCTGCGGCCCGGATCGTCTCCTCGTCGTGCTCGACCACCAGAACGGTGTTCCCCAGGTCGCGGAGCTGCTCGAGCGTCGAAAGGAGACGTCGGTTGTCCCGCTGATGTAGACCGATCGACGGCTCGTCGAGGATATACAGCACCCCCACGAGGCGCGAACCAATCTGGGTAGCCAACCGGATCCTCTGTGCTTCGCCGCCCGAGAGCGTCTCCGCGGACCTGCCTAGAGTGAGATAGTCGAGACCGACGTCGGTGAGGAACCGCAACCGCTCGGTGACCTCCTTGAGGATCGGCCCCGCGATCGCCACCGGAAGCGACGGATCGAGGAGCAATGCATCGAAGAATACGCGTGCCTGGCTTACCGGCATCTCGACCACATCACCGAGGGACGTGTCCTGGATGTTGACGGCGAGGCTCTCCTGGCGCAGACGACTCCCGCCGCAAACCGTGCACGGGAGGGTCGACATGTACTCCTCGAGCTGACCACGAACCGAGTCGCTGCTCGTCTCCCGGTAGCGGCGCTCGACATCCGTGAGGATCCCCGTCCACTTGAGTCCCTTCGGGCGATGTCTGGGCTTCACCGCCGCCGAGCCTGACAGGAGGATGGTGCGGACTCCTTCAGGAAGCTCACCCCATGGGGTGTTCAGGTCGAACTCGAGCGCGTTGGCCAGTCCTTCCAGGATGGTGGAGCGAAGGTGCCCGCGTGGCACTCCCCACGGCAACACGACCCCCTCCAGGATGGAGACGCTCGAGTCCCCGATGACGAGCTCTGCGTTTGGCTCCTTCCGCGTCCCGAGCCCGCCACAAGCCGAACACGCGCCATAGGGTGAGTTGAAGGAGAACTGACGGGGCTCGAGCTCCGGCAGGCTCAAACCGCATGTCGGGCAGGCATACTGCTCAGAGAAGACGTTCCGCTCCGGTTCGGGTCGCCCGTCATGAAGGGCGACTTCGACGACGCCGTCCGCCGTCCGGAGCGCGGTCTCTACCGAATCCGCCAACCGGGTTCGATCCTCCGTGCGCACCACCAGCCGATCGACCACGACCGAAATGTCATGGTTCTGGCGCCTGGCCAGTTGCGGTGGCCTCTGCAGTTCGACGAGCTTCCCATCGACGCGCGCCCGAACGAAGCCCTTCCGAACCATCTCGTCGAACAGCTCCCTGAACTCGCCCTTCCTTCCCCGCACGAGCGGCGCGAGCACTTCGATCCGCGAGCCCTCCGGCCAACCCAGAATCTGGTCGACGATCTGCGTGGCGTTCTGCCTCCGCACCGGCTTGCCGCATGTCGGACAGTGCGGCGTGCCAACGCGTGCCCAGAGGAGCCGCAGATAGTCGTACACTTCCGTGACTGTCCCTACGGTCGACCTCGGATTGCGTCCCGCCGTCCGCTGCTCGATCGATATCGCGGGAGAAAGCCCCTCGATCGCATCGACATCCGGCTTTTCCATCAGGCCGAGAAACTGACGGGCGTACGCCGACAGAGACTCGACGTAACGTCGCTGTCCCTCCGCGTAGATCGTATCGAATGCGAGCGAAGACTTTCCGCTCCCGCTCAGTCCGGTGAACACGGTCAGCCGGTCTCTCGGGATCGAAACGTCGATGTTCTTGAGGTTGTGCTCGCGAGCGCCGCGGACTACGAGGAATTCTTCGGGCATCCCGAAAACTTACCGCAAGTCCGCCCCAGATTCAACCGGCCGGATGACCTATGGGTAGGGGCGAGCCATGAAGGCTTCCAGACCGGTTTCGCCACCGAGACGCCGAGGCCGCAGAGAAACGAATCAAACTCGGCGCTCTCTGCGACCCTGCGGTAAATTGCAGTTGCCGTTTCGGTTAAGCTTATCGACGGCCGTCTGTCAGGAAGACCCGGCAGGATTCTAGGGCACGAGCACGTTGACGCCTCCGCGGACGACACGGGCGGCGAGAGGGGTCAGCCCGGTGACATCGCCGTCGACCTGCACGATCACCGCCGGATCCGACTCGATCCGAATCTGCTTCGCCTGGAGGTAGACCATGCGTTGGTCTCCGCCGTAGCGGCGGCTTGCGACCTTCCAGAGGACGGTCGCAACATCCGGTAATGATCGGGGAGAGAAGATGCAGACATCCAGCATGCCGTCGCTGACGGACGTCGCTGGCGCCAGCTTGAACTCGAGAGGGAGCATGGCGTGGAAAATCTGACCTACGTTGGCGATGAGGACGGTCGCGGCCCGCACCTCGAACTCCTGGTCGTCGGCGGTGATCCGGAAGAGGGAGGAGGGTGGGTTGGCGGCGCCGCGGAGAGCGGCCAGGAGATAGGCGCCGAAGCCGAGACGATCCTTCAGCTCGCGGGTCGCCGAACGCATGACTTCGGCGTCCCAGCCGGCTCCCGCGATGAGGGCGAAGTAGCGGCCGCCCTCGAGTTGACCCACGTCCATCGCCACGGTTCGGCCGTTGACGACGGTCTCGACCGAGCGCTCGATATCGCCCGGAATGCCCAGGTTGGACGCGACCAGGTTAGCCGTCCCCTGGGGTATGATCCCAAGCCGGACGTCGGAGCCCGCGAGCCCGGTAATGACTTCGGCGACGGTCCCATCTCCCCCCGCTGCAACGACGGCGCGGTAGCCGCACCGCACCGCCTCCCGCGTGAGCGCCTCGGCATCACCGCCCGCGGTCGTCTCGACGATGTCGAAGCCTTGCCTCCGAACGGCGAATGCGCCGCCGATCTGGCGACGCACTCGATCCGGGTCCGCCTGGCCTGCAGCCGGGTTCAGAACCACGAGAGCTCGACCCGTTTGCGCTTTCTGAAGTGTGGAATCTACCGATTCAGCCACGCGACATCCGACCGGGCCGCGATCTGCTGAAGCCGCGCAACCCGCTCCTCGGTCGGGGGGTGGGTTCGGAAGAGACCCGCCATCCCACCGACACCCGCCAGGGGGTTCACGATCGCCAGGTGCGCGGCCGAAGGGTTGACGGCCATCGGATGGCCGTGGGCGATCCGCTCGATTTTTTGGAGTGCACCGGCCAGGGCGAGCGGCTTGCCGCAGATCCGCGACCCATCGGCATCGGCCTCGAACTCGTTTCGCCGTGAGATCGTCATCTGGACGAGCATCGCAGCAATCGGCGCCAGGATGGCGAGCGCGAGCAGCGAGAGCGGGTTGCCGCCTTCGCCGTCCCGACCCCCCATCCCGAAGATCGCGCCCCACTTAAGCATGCTGCCGATCATCATCACGGCACCGGCCATACTCGCGGCAATCGTACCCACCAGCATGTGGTAGTTCTTGATGTGTGCAAGCTCATGAGCCATCACGCCTTCCAGCTCGTCGACCGACATGTCCCCCCTGCCGACCAGATCCCACATCCCGCGAGTCACGCACACCACCGCGTTCTTCGGACTCCTCCCCGTCGCGAATGCGTTCGGCTGCGGCTGCTCGGAGATGGCAACCACGGGCATCGGCAGATTGGCGTTACGACGCAACCGATCCACCATCTGGTAGAGCTGGTCGAATCGACCTTCCTCCTCCCCGGGCTGGATCACGTGCGCACGATACTGCTTCAGCACAATCTTATCGCTGAACCAGTACATGCCGAAGTTCATGGCCAGGGCGATCCCGAAGAACAACGCCGCGCCACCGCTGCCGCCTATGTACCCGCCCAATCCGACCAGCAGCAGGGTCAGCAACGTCATCAGCCCCACCACCTTCAGCTTCTCCATCTATCGATCTCCTCGAAAGGGGTTTGAATGCTGGTTACTGGTACCCGCGAGCAGGCCCGGGAGTTCTGGAGTCCGCCACGAATGACGACCGGGATGAGCACGAGCAAGCCGCATGCTGCGGCGTCACCTCGTCGCTCATGCCATCCATTCCTCCTTCTTCGCCTCCCTCTTCTCCCATTCCCTTCGGGCTTCCTCGAATCCAGGCCGACCCATGATGGCATAGGTGAGCTGTTTGCCGAGCTCCACGCCGGGCTGATTCAACGGATCAACGTCGTACAGGGCCCCGGCATAGACCGTGGCCACCTGGAGGAGGAACAAGAGCTCGCCGATCGAGTGAGCGTCGACGTTCGGGAGCTCGATCGTCATGTTCATTCGCCCGCGCTCGGTCAGGGCTGCTTCGGTCGCTTCTTTCTCGATCCGTAGGAGCTCGGCGAGGGAGTGCCCGCCGAGGTAGCCGAGCTCCGGGATCTCTGAGTAGATGCGAGGAATCTCGACATCCTCAGAACGTTCGCGCTCGATCAGGAAGGTGATCGTCTTGTCGAACGGACCCTCGATGTAGAGCTGGACCTGAGAATGCTGATCAGTTGCGCCGAGCGCCTTGACCGGAGTCGGCCCGACGTGCCCCTCCGCTCCACTCAAGGATTCCGCCTTTCCTAGGCTCTCCGCCCACAACTGCCGGAACCAGTCGGCGACATCCCTCAGCGGGTCCGAGTACGGCATCATGACGTGGATCGGCGCGGAGAGCTCGGTATCGGCGAGGTACTGCAGCGCCGCGTAGAGACCCGCAGGGTTCTCCGTCAGCTCGTCCGTTCGGCACCGTGTGTCCATCGCCTGCGCCCCTTCCAGTAGGCTCCCGATCGGGATGCCCGCCATCGCCGCGGGAAGCAGACCCACGGCGGACAGTACGCTGAACCGGCCGCCTACCTTGGGCGGGACGGACAGCGCGGCGATGTCCTCCTCACGAGACAGCTTACGCAACACCCCAGCCTCGGGGTCCGTCGTGAAAAGGAGGTGTCGCCGGTACCCGTCACCAATCATTTCTTCGAGCTTCTCCCGCACGACCAGGAGCTGGCTCATGGTTTCCGCCGTGCCTCCCGACTTCGACACGACGTTGAACAAGGTCGTTCGCACATCGATCCGACGGAGAAGCGCAGAAAACGTCGAAGGATCCGGGTTGTCGACCACGTACAGTCGGGGGTAGAAGTCGCGTCCCTCCTCGTCCAACTCGTTCCAGAACGGATCCAGGAGCGCGGTCCGCAGGGCCACGGTTCCGAGCGCGGACCCTCCGATACCGAGAACCACGAGGTTCGAGAATGCCTGGCCGGGGCCCTCAGCGAACTGCTCGATTGCCTCGACGACGTCTGTCGCGTACGGCAGCGCGAAGAACCCGAGCTCGCCGGTCTCCCGGCGCCGCTCCACGTCCGTGTGGATTTCGCGGAATCGGTCCGACAGACCGGCCAGACGGGTGGGATCGATACCCCGCCCGTCCTTGAGACGGGGTGCGAGCATGTTGTTGTAGTCGAGCTTGATCGGCATCGGGTAACGAGTTCGGATGGAGGGATCAAACGGTTCAGGCCGCGATTTCTACTGTCAGGCCGTCATAAGCCGGACGGACCTCGGGAGGAAGCCTCGCTTCCAGCTCCCGGTGCGAAGCTTCGTGGCTGATGTGCGTCAGGTATGTGATCTCCGCTCCGACGTCGGCGGCGGCTTCCACCGCCTCTTCCACGTTGAAGTGGGTCGGGTGCTCCGCGCCGAACCAGAGTGCGTTCAGCACCAGGACCCGCACACCCCCGAGGGCCTCGACCGTACGCTCAGGGAGGCGCTTCGCGTCGGTGATGTAGCCCAGATCACCCACCCGAAAGCCGTACGTCTCGATGTTCCCGTGCGGCACCGGCAGCGGAAGCATTCGGAATCCTGCGATCTCGACTTCTTCGTACGGCCGGAGAACCTGAAGCTCGCCTTCGGGCTTCGTGGTCCCGTCGAGAGGCGTCATGAGGTGGTCGAAGACATAGTTGAACTTCCTCGCGAGCGAGTCGATGGTCGAGCGCGATCCGTAGACCGTCAAGGCCTCGCCACTTCGCATCGAGAAGACACGCAGATCGTCGACCCCGTGGGTATGGTCTGCGTGATGGTGGGTGTACCACACGGCGTCCACGTCGCCGATTCCCGCTGCGAGGAGTTGGAGCCTCAGTTCGGGCGGCGTGTCGATCAGCAGGCGCCGGCTCTCGCTCTCCAGGACGGCCGCGTGACGAGTTCGCTGGTCTTTCGGCTCGCCGGCGCGACACGTCTCGCACTCGCAGCCGATGACCGGAATGCCGAACGAGGTCCCAGTGCCGAGGAAGCGGAGCTTCATAGCTGCAGCACGCGGAGCGTGTTCGTCTTGTTGGACGTGTGGACCGGCAGCCCCGCGGTGAGCACGACGCGCTGCCCTGGCTCGGCGAACCCCCGGCCGAAGGCAGTCTGGCGGGCGCACGCCAGCATTTCGTCGTAGCTGCAACCCTCCGGGCACAGGACGGGGATCACCCCCCAGACCAATGCCAGCTGGTTGTACGTACGAGAGCTGTCGGTAAGTGCCAGGATCGGGACGGGCGGACGAAAGGAAGAGACGACCCGGGCCGTGAACCCTGTGCGGGTGAAGGTGAGGATCAAGGGAGCGCTCAGCCGCCTGACCGCCTCGACGGTAGCGGCGGCGATTGCCCACTCGGTCAGCATCGCGCGCGCGGCGAGCGGCTCCACCGGGGTATCGTAGTGAGGGCCCGTTTCGAGCAGCGAGGAGGCCTCGATCTCCTCCGCGATGCGCACCATCGCGCGGACCGCCTGGACCGGAAACCTCCCCGTCGCCGTTTCCGCCGAGAGCATCACGGCGTCCGTTCCGTCGATGATCGCGTTCGCGACGTCTGATGCCTCCGCCCGGGTCGGACGTGGATTCTCGATCATCGACTCCAGCATCTGCGTCGCCGTGATCACCGGTCGGCTCGACAAGTTGGCCAGCTGGATCATCCGCTTCTGTGCCAACGGTACCTGCTCGAACGGTAGCTCCACCCCGAGATCGCCTCGGGCAACCATTACCGCCGAGGCGACGTCCATGATCGGTTCCAGGTTATCGAGGGCGATCCCTTTCTCGATCTTGACGACCACCGGCGGACCGCCGGCCGGTATCCGCCGTTTCAGATCCAGCACGTCCTCTGGCTCGCGGACGAACGAGAGCGCGATGTAGTCGATGTTCTGTTCGAGGGCGAACTCCAGGTCGCGAAAGTCCTTCGGGGTCAGCGAAGGGACGCTCATCCGAATGCCGGGAAGGTTGATGCCCTTGTTCGACGTCAACATCCCCCCGTGGATGACCCGCATCGCAACCCGCGGTGGGGCCGATTCCAAGACCAGCAATTCCATGAGCCCGTCGGCAAGGAGGACGAGGTCACCGGCATCGAGATCACTAGCCAGCTCGGGGTACGTGGTCGGGATCTCGTAGGCGGTATGCTGACCCTCGGGGGCAAAGACGACATCCTGGCCGGCCCGCAGAACGATCGGCTCGGGCAGCGATCCGACCCGGATCTTGGGTCCCTGGAGGTCTCCGAGCACGGCGACGGGCCGGCCGAGGTGGGTGGCGACTTCGCGCACCGACCGGATCGTCCGGCCATGGCTCTCGAGATCGCCGTGTGAAAAGTTGATCCGGGCGACATCCATGCCCGCCCTCATCAACTCGCCGATCTTCTCCGGCGACGAGGAGGAGGGTCCCAGGGTGCAGACGATCTTCGTACGCCGTGGCATAGAGCCGTCGCTAGATTTTTTCGAGGTCCAGAAGGCTGCCGTTCAACAGGCTTCAGCGAAGGCCGAAGAGAATGTCGTGCAGATCAAGGCGCGCGACGAGGCGCGGCTGAGGCGTACTTCCGTACGTCGCAGAGCCTGCCCCGGACTTGATCCGGCGGAGCTGCGTGGAAGCGTAACGTGGAGCTGCGCTATTCATCAACGGCCTTCGACCTTGATCCGGCGCCGGCTCAGTGCACAATGTGGTCCGGCCAATCCGCGTGGGGCAAGCCGGCTCAGGCCGTGATGGGGTCGATCTCGACCAACGCCCGACGGCCTGCGTGTGGTTGGCAGGCGCTCGTCACGACAAGCTCCCCTCGTGGACCACACGCCCTCCTACGACGGTCATCAGGCATTCCATCGTTCGATACTCGTCCGGTCGGGCAGCGATCGGATCGGAGCTCCACACGGTGAGATCGGCGTCGGCTTCCTGCTGCCGGGCACCCGCGCGCGGATAGATTCGGCCGCCAACGAACAGGATCTCCTCACGATCTTCTTGCGGCATCCGGAGCACCGGCGGTGGAGGTTGCAAACGCTCGTGGCCAATGGAAAATAGACACGCTACACGAGAGCCGGCAAACCCGCTTCTCGCGGGCCTTTCCGGCGCCTTCCGGTCTTGCGGGAGCCCTCCCGAAAGGCCATCTTGCTCCGCGACCGGCGGCCTCGATCGGCCGATGTCCCGGCCCGCCCCGAGCCGCTCTACGGTTCGAGTCATTCTCGGGGCGCCGCAGGTGAACTCCATGAGACACGATTACATCGACAGTCCGGAGGCCCTGCAAAGCGCGGTCGCGGAGTTGAAGGGAGAGTCGCTCCTGGGCATCGATACCGAGGCAGCTGGCTACCACCGCTATTACGATCGGATCAGCCTCATTCAGATCTCCTCGCGAGTCGACAACCTCCTCATCGACCCGATCGCGCTCCAGGATCTGTCGCCGCTGCAGGCCCTGTTTAATGACGCCAACGTCGAGAAGATCTTCCACGACGCGGACTTCGACCTTCGAATCCTCGACCGCGATGCGCACCTGGGCGTGCAGGGCCTCTTCGACACGCAGATCGCAGCGGCGTTCGTCGGTGAGCGGAGCCTCGGTCTCGGCGCCGTCGTTGCTCGCTACCTCGGCGTCAATCTGCCGAAGGCCTACCAGAAGGCGGATTGGGCAGAGCGCCCCCTTACCGACGGAATGAGGGAGTACGCCGCAACGGATACGGCGTATCTGCCACCCCTGAGAGACCGTTTGCTTGAAGAGCTTCAGCGCCTCGGAAGGGTCGACTGGGCAAAGGAGGAGTTCGTCCGACGGGAAGGAACCCGGTGGCGCGAGCCGGAAGATGCCGAGAACGCCTTCCTGCGGCTGAAGGGTGCTCGCGACGTGACACCCCGTGGCCTCGCAATCCTTCGCGAGCTGTACCTCTGGCGGGAGGAAGCCGGGCGTGCTCGCGATCGGGCGACGTTTCGGGTCCTGTCGAACCAAGCCATGATCGAGATGGCGCTGAAAGCGCCCATCACGAAAGCACAGCTTCGTGAGATCAGCGGTATCTCCGATGGGCTCGCCGTCCGGCGCGGCGCCGAGATGATCGCGGCAATCGAGCGCGGCCTCGCCATTCCGGAGTCCGAGTTGCCCAGATTTCCCCCGGCCCGACGCTGGGAGCGGGATCCCGAGGTCGAAACCAGGTCCGAGCGCCTGCGCGAAGTACGGAGTGTCGTTGCCGGAAACCTCGACCTCGATCCCGGATTCCTCATCTCGCGCGCTATACTCGACGAAATCGCGAAGCGGAACCCGGTGTCGCTCGACGAGCTGTCGATGATCCCCGACCTTCGCAACTGGCAGCTGGAAGCGATCGGCGAACCCCTGCTGCGCGCCCTCCGGGCGTGAATCCTGTAGATCCGTCCAGATTGGCCGAACCCGGCCGCGGGCTCGATCGAGGTACCGCCCGAACCTGACCAGGAGGAATACGGATGTCGAGTGAGCTGCTTCAAAGAGGTGATCTGACCGGCTACATCGTGGCCGGTCTCCCCAAGAGCTTCTCGACCAAGCTCAAGAAGATCGTCGCGAGCGAGCGGGAAAACGCGGACGTGATCCAGTTGGACGAGGAGATGACGGAGTGGCTCGTGGCGCAACTTGCCGGGGAGAAGCGCCGGCCGCACGAGCGAACGCCCGCGTCGGCCGCCCTTTGGCGCGCCTACCGTGCACTCAGCGCGGCGAGATATCACCTGCAGGATCGACCCGAAGAAGAGCAGGTTCGAGAACTCCGCCGGCTCGTCGAGAACCTGTGGCGGGCATTGAGCCCCCAGCACCCCGCGGAGAGCGAAGAAAAAGAAGAGAGCGAAGAAAAAGAAGAGAGCGAGGAAAAAGAAGAGAGCGAAACAGAGGACGGAGAGAGTTGATGGACAACGAGCGCAACACTTCCGAAGAGCGCAACTTCAGGGACGAGGCCGGCACCGGTTGGACGGCCTTCGCGGCGGATGCCATCGTGGCGCACGGACGACCGGGGGCGGTTCTGGCCTTCCGGGCAGCAGAAGGGGGAAGCGGCGAATCCTTCCATTCCACCGTCACCTTCAACAGCACTCCGGCAGCGAACTTCGCCCTTCGGACGATGAGTGAAAAGGACTTGCGTCGCCGCCTTTCGCTGGCGAGGGTGGCCGCCGGTAGCGTGTGAGGGACACTGCCTCAGGGCACAATTGCTCTCAACACGCCCGTGTATCGCAGAGCAAGCGCCTCCGAACGGCCCAGCCATTCGAGCTGGGCCGACACTTCTCGTCGACGCACGAAGTTCAGTTCCATCTCGGGCGCCCGCGCGAACTCGCCCGCTAGCGACGGCGGAACGACGAGCAGGATCTCCGCCGTACGATCCTCCTCGCCCCACCGGCACTCTGCACCCCCAACCCTTCCCTCCGCGTCTGCAAGCGCCGTGAGCGCCGGATTGACTTCGTCGATCTCGCGCACGAGCATGGACGTGATCGACTGGCAGTAGAGATCGGCCCGGACGATCTGACCGACGGCTCGGTCTCCTTCGGCGATCAGGGTCTGATAGTCCGCGGCTGCGAACGCCTCGCGTACCTGGGTCGGCGGACCTTCAGCTGCAGCGGGTGCGGTGCCGTCAATCGGTTCGTCGAACATCAACTCCGCCACGATCGGATCCTCCGGATCCTCGGCGAACGCCTGCACCAGTAGCACGACAGTCAGCGCGCCAGCCACTCCGTATGTCACGAACGCCGCCGGGCGCCTCCATAGCGGATGCGGTGCTCGGCGATCCAGCCGCCGGCGGTCATCCTTGCGCCGATCACCCCCGGATGAGCGGGTACTTCGTCCGTCCGAATCAGCCATCGATCCTCACGATCCAGGTTTTTCTCGGGCTCGTCACCCGTGGGTCGAACCACGCATCAACGACTCGTCGGATCGACCAACCCTACTGCAGCGGTAGTCGCTTGCTCGACGCCGACCTCCTTACCAGTGACCCGTGTGAAGGCCGGCCACTCGTTCGAGCATTCTTCCGGAAAAATCCGGCGCGAATACACCTACTTCGCGCATACACTGTGCCCAGCAGCGACCGGGTCGATACGCCATCCCGAAGCCGTCAGAACGGGAACCTTTTGTTCCCAACAGGGCATACGTCTTGCTCTGCTCAACAGGCGGTAAGATGAAACAAATCAAGGAGGAATGCGAGGCTGATCAGGCGACGACCGTCCTTCTCCGCTGGGCTACTACAGAGCGCTTCGAGAAGGATACAGGCAACAAGCAGGACATTTGACATTGGACCGGAGCCCCACCGGTTCGGAAGGGAGTTGGACCTCATGTTCAGGGTACGCGTCACTACGCCCAGATACCAGCAGTCCCGGAACTATGCCGGGCAGATCGGTGAGGTCATCGGCCACTGGGGCCCCGAAACGAACGAGCATGGACGCGACGGCTACCTCGTCCAGTTTTCGGACGGCAATGTGGTGGGGATCGCGGAGGATGAGGTGCAGTCAGTGACGGGTGACTAGAAGGCCGTTGATAAATCGCGCAGTTCTGCGTTTACGCTTCCTCGCCGCTCCCTGCGGCGTACGAAAGTACGCCTCACTCGCGGCTCGTCGCGCGCCTTGACCTGCACGATTTCTCTTCGGCCTCGCGCAGCCTGTTTTTCAACAGCCTTCTAGCCCGCCCGGCCGCCCACGCCCCCCGGTTGCCGGTGCCGGTGCCGGTCAAGAAGGTGGTTCGTCGGACTGCTGGTAC
>WHSP01000085.1 GCA_009380025.1 Gemmatimonas sp.
ATGAGTTCCGCGCGCTCGCCTCAGAGGCGCGCCGACAGGGAATGCTCCTCGCCGGACATGCTCCCCGCGACGTTTCGCTCGCCGAAGCAGCGGACTCGGGCATGAGGAGCATCGAACACATGGAAACGGCGATGCTCGAGCCGGGGGATGGGAACGAGGCGGAGCGGCGCGCGCGGTTCGAACGCCTGGCGCGTGCTGGCACTGCGATCACGGCTACCATGATCACCGATGTTGCCTACCGGCAGACGCCCGACAGCGTCGCCTACGCTGTGATCGCGGATACGCTAAACCGCATCGACCCGCGGCGCCGTTACCTCTCCGACGAGATGCTGGCGGCCTGGAAGTTCGGGCTGGACACCAAGCAGTTGGAGGAACCGAACGACTGGGCGGAATCCCACCGCCGGCAGCTTGCCGACTTGCGCCTCGCCCGTCAGGCCGGGGTGCAAATCCTGGTGGGCACTGACCTCGGCGTTTCGCTCGTATACCCGGGCTTCAGCGTGCACGAGGAGCTGCAATACCTCGTCGAGAAGGGCGGATTGGCCCCGTTGGAGGCGCTCCGTGGCGCAACGGTCTACGCCGCGCGGACGCTCGGGCTTGCCGACTCCGTGGGGATCATCGCCCAAGGAATGCAGGCCGATCTGGTACTCCTCACCGCCGATCCGTTGCGTGAGATCCAGAACACCACGGCGATCGCAGCAGTGGTGCTGAACGGACGTATTCTTGATCGTGCCGCTTTGAAACAGCTGCTGGCCCAGGCGGAGACGAACGCCAACCAGTAGTGCGCCGACGTGAAACCGATAGAACGCAATATCGAATAGATTGGTACTTCGGATAGGAAGGACGCTGTGGGAAAGAACCGGGATTGTGGGCCATTGCTGCTCGTCGGGTGGTCTGCCCACGATTACTTCGCCCCCAGAGAGTTGCCTCGGGTTTCTAAACCCGGAGGACCCGAATGGACACCACCTCATCCTCGTGCCCCCCAAGGCGTCCGCGCGATCGGCTGTACCCGGCCGGATTCCTAGTTCGGGGAATCCCCTATCCTTACGCTGGAACACCGATGAGCCAGGTCGATTACGATGCCGAACTGCAGAAGCACAACGAGGTGCTGCGTCGAGCCTATGGTATCGGGCCCAACGATCACGTTCTCGACATCGGGTGCGGATCCGGGCAGACGACACGTGACGCGGCCCGCTTCGCCACGGCGGGCAGTGTGGTGGGAGTGGACACATCCGTGTCGATGATTGAGCGAGCTCGCCAGCTGACGGAAAACGCAGGCCTTCACAACATCTCCTTCCTGCAAGCCGACGCGGAGACTCACCCCTTCCTATCGGAACGGTTCGACATCGCGATCAGCAGATTCGGCACGATGTTCTTCGCTCACCCGGTCACCGCCTTCGCCAGCCTCGCGCGGGCATTACGACCCAGGGGGCGCCTCGCGATGATGGTGTGGCAACAGCACGATCGAAACGAATGGTCTGTGTTGATCGAGGGGGCCCTCGCGGCTGCCGCGGACGTGCCGGCTGCTTCGCCGACGTTGGCAGATCCGTTTTCGCTCGCGGATCCGACTACCACAGAGCGGATCCTCGTCGCCGCTGGCTTTGTCGGGGTATCGTTCACCGACGTGCACGAGCCCGTCTACTACGGCCCGGATGTAGCTTCCGCGCTCGGGTGGATCCGTGGGTTCTCGTCCGTGAACGACGTACTCCAACGGCTGAATTCTACCTCGACAGAGCTTATCCTCGAGCGGTTGCGCCAACGTCTCGCCGCGTGCGCCAGCGGCGAGGGTGTGTGGTTAGACTCTCGTGCATGGATCGTCGGTGCGGCACGCCGGTGACGCGCCGCACCGACATGAGTTCTATTCTATTCGCGGTTCTCCAACACCAATCCCATGGCGACATCCCTTACCCACACGATCGCCGCGCTGGAGAAGCGGCTCCGCAGCCGCCTGCCAAGTGACCGCACGGCGTCCAGTCTTGCGCCTCTGCCGTGACCGTAACACCTGGAAGAATATATAGGGGAGGGTCTTCGCCGCCTGGAGCGGCGTACATCTGCTCGCGATGTGACTGACTTCTCGCTAGCTCGACGGCCTGCTCCCGACGCCTCGAGCCCGGTACGCAACGCGTCGGTAGACGGCAGCACCCGAGCCATCGGGTTCCCCATCTCCGTCATCGCGATCCTCCAATGCGCCATCGCGCACACCGGGTCGGCTGCCGCTACTTCCTCGAACGTGCGCAGCGACTCATTGAACCAAAATGAGTGCAGCATCGCGACAGCGCGTTGCAGCGTCTCTTCCACCTCGCTCGAGCACGTCGAGGCGAAGACGACCAGTCCGAGTTCTTCCGCCCCGCCTGCCGGATAGTCATGATCCTGAGCGACTCCCATTACCCCCGAGGATCCGCCAGACGGAGAACCGCGGTTCCGGCCGCTCCGAGGGCACAGCCGGTGCCGAGTGAGGATCGGCAAGGTCTGACGGGTCAGACTTCCGCCGTAGCGACTCACACGATCGTCCCGAGTGACCGATTTTGGGATCTGCTGGTCCCACATCCGAACGCCTCGGCCATTTGCGCAGGGCTAGTCCGACATTTGACAACCAGCGTCGGCACATAGAGATAGGTCCTCGGTTCAGTTCCGGAACAGTTGCTGCCAGCGCAAGGGGGCGCTGGACATCGCCATACCGCCACCGCTCCCACGACCCGATTCCTTCCATGTACTCCTTCATCAACGACCTTCGCTACGCGGGCCGCGCGCTGAAGAGAAACCCGGGATTTGCGGCCGCCGCGGTCCTGACCCTCGCGCTGGGGATCGGCGCCAATGCGATGGTGTTCGGGCTCATGGAGGCAACGCTTCTTCGAGAGCCGGCCGTTCGGTCGCCGGAAACGCTCGCCGCCGTTTACGTCTGTGACCCGGGCGAGTCGCGCTGTAACGCTTCGTACCCGGATTACCTCGACTACCGGGAGCGGACGACGGCGTTCGAGGACCTGGCGGCCTATTTCGGGAGTGAGCTTTCGGTAGGAACGGACACGGGCGCGGAGGTCGTCGGCGGCGAGCTGGTCTCGGGGAACTACTTCAACTTGCTCGGCGTCAGTCCGGCCCGCGGACGTCTGCTCCAGCCCTCGGACGATGATCCGGCCAGCGACGTACGGGTGGCCGTCGTTTCGTACGAGTTCTGGCGGGGCCGCCTCGGGGGAGACCCGGGTGCCGTCGGCGCCAGCGTCCGAATCAACGGCGTTCCATTCACTGTGGTCGGAGTCGTCGATCCCTCGTTCAAGGGGCTGAGGTTGGGGGACTCCCGGTCCATCTGGGTTCCCCTTCTTGCGCAGAACGATCTGGGTTTGTTCCCCGGCGGGTTCGATCCGATCACCATGCGAGGTCTGCGGTGGATCGAGGGGCTCGTCGCTCGCCTTGGTTCAGACGTGACGATGGAGCGGGCTCGGGCCGAGATTCGAGCCGTTTCGGAGCAGCTTGCGGCGGAGTATGAGAGCAATCGAGACCGTCGAACCGTGACCCTCGACCCACTCCGCTCCTATATCCGTCCGAATGGAAGCGAGCCGACCCTATCGACGTTCGTGTGGATTCTTCAGGGCGTGGTCGGTTTCACGCTACTCCTGGCATGCGCGAACCTCGCCAACCTGTTGCTCGCACGCGGATCGAGCCGCCGGCGAGAATTGGCGGTTCGGATGGCGATCGGTGCGGGGCGGACCCGCCTTTTCCACCAACTAATGACCGAGAGCCTGATGCTTGCTGTGGCCGGTGCGGCCGGCGGCTTGCTCCTCGCCTCCTTCGCACTCTCCGCAGTGGGTAGCTTCCAGCTTCCATTCGGTGATGGTTTCTCGGTCGGCTCATTGGATGCCGCAATCAACCTTCCTGTCGCCGGGTTCACGGCCGTCGTTGCGCTCGCGACGGTCATCGCGTTCGGAACGTTGCCGGCCCTTCAGGGGACGCGCGGCGATCTCACCCGTGACCTTGGCGCTGGCCGCGCCTCAGCAGGGATGCGCTCCGGACGGCTTCGTCGTTCTCTCGTCGGCGTGCAGATCGCCGTCTGTTTCATCCTGCTCGTCGGCGCCGGCCTGTTCCTACGGACGCTCCGCAATCAGCTGGCGACCGACTTCGGTTTTCAGCCCGACGGCGTGGCGGTAATGACGCTCAATCCAGGGAGGAGCGGGTACAGTCAGGCGCAGTCGGTCAGGCTGGCAGGTGAGATGATCGACGCGCTGAACGGGGTTCCAGGCGTCGAATCGGCCAGCGTCGGCTCGTCAGTGCCGATCCGCCCGACCGTAGCGGGAATACCCGTCCAGGTCGAAGGATACACGCCGGCTCCGGGCGAAGAAATGCAAATGCGATTCGCGGACGTCGGCCCGGACTACTTCCGCACACTCCAGCTTCCAATCGAGCGAGGCCGCGAGTTCACGGGCCCTGACTCGCCGGGAGGGTTGCTGGGGATCGTCATCAATCGAACGATGGCGGACGCGTGGTGGCCTGGTCGCAACCCGCTCGGCGGGATCGTTCGATTCCCTGGCGGCGGCCTCAGCGGCACGGAACAGGAGTACACGGTGATCGGAGTCGTCGGGGAGGCGGCCTGGGAGGGACTCGAGAAGTCCACTACTTCGTACGCGTTCAGGTCGCTGATCCAAGTCCAGGACTCACCGTTCGGCACCTTGAGGATCATCGTTCGTGCCGATCCGGCCGATCTCGACTCCCTTGCTGCCGGTCATGCGGGATCGGTTGCGTGAGATCGATCCCAACCTCGCCGTCGCGGATCTGTTCACTATGCCGGACGCCATCGATGTGATTCTCGCCCCAGAGAGGGCAGGGGCGGTCTTCCTGAGCGCCTTCGGTGCCCTTGCTCTTCTCCTGGCCTGCGTCGGCATCTACGGGGTGGTGGCTTACGCGGTCGAGCAGAGGCGTCGGGAGTTCGGTATTCGGATTGCTCTTGGTGCGCCGTTCACCGCCCTGATTTCACTGGTAACTCAGGGGATCGGCCTGCCCCTTGCCCTCGGCTCCGTCGCCGGGCTCGCCGGGGCCTTGGCAGCCGGGCCCATCCTGCGCGGCATGCTCGTCGGGGTTGATCCTGGCGACCCGATCACACTCCTCACTACGGCCACCATCCTCGGCGTCGCTGCGCTCATAGCGACTGTTCTGCCGGCCCGACGCGCCGCCCGTACCGACCCGATGGAGGCGATGCGCGCCGATTGACACGTGCCGCAGCAACGGCCTATCAACTCGGTAGACTCCATCAGCCCGCCGCGAGGATCCGAAACTCGTTGGTTCTACCCATGCGGTCGGGACCGGGCTCGCGGCGGCCCTCGTGGGAGCACGGTTCCTGGAGGCGCTTCTCTTCCGGGTGCAGCCGTCGGATCCGGTCACGCCCGTCGTCGTGTCGGCCCTCATGCTGGCCACCGCCGTGCTCGCGAACTTCCTTCCCGCGCGGCGGGCGACCCGCATAGACCCGCAGCTCGCGCTTCGGTCGGAGTAGGCTCGGCTGTGAGCAGCGGCGGAGGTGAGCGTCCGCAGCCACACCGCTCCCTTACTCGAGCCAATGCGCGGTGGGGGATCAGCCGGACGGAAAGACCCGCCTCGGCCATCGCCGCGTGATCGTCAGGCTGCACTGGCATCTCCCATGCCGGTGCCATTCGTCAAGCCACCGCCGCGCGGCCGGTTCGCTCGGCACGAGTCGAAGGAGCGTATTGACCGCCATATTCGGACGCACCTGGCCGCTTTCCCAGCGCACGACGGTGTTCCGACCGACGCCGAGGAGATCCTCGAGCTCGAACTGTGTGAGTCCCGGCTCTCCGCGGAGCGCACGGATCTCGTCGGGATTGAGGCGATCCCGTTTCGCGATAGCCGCTTTGGTCAGCCTCTCGGCACGTGCGATCTGCGACGGCGCATAATAGGCTTCGCCGCAGACGTCGCACTGATAGAAGTCATCATCGATCATCGCGCGCCGATCACGATAGAAATGGAACTGACGCTTCTGGGTGCGCTGTGCCTGACCACGGCCGCAGATCACACAGGATTCTTGTGCCGGAAGCTGGCTTGCATCCGTTCGATCGATCATATCACCGCTCCTTGAACGAAATGACGACGGACCGGTTATCGACGATTTGGACTTTCACATAGAGTGCGAATCCGCCGAACTGCGGGCGGTAGACGTCCTGCCAGAATCCGGGCATGTGTCTGGCCGGCATCGTTTTGTAGAAGTCCCCGGACTCGAGCGTGAGGATGCAATCACAGATGTCGTCGATCTTGAATGCCAACCGTTGGGCGGCCAAGGAAAGCGGTTCGCGCAACACGGAATTGGTCCCGCCGAATCAGGTCTTGTAGGGTCGCCAGCGGATAGATGGGGCCGGGCTTCTGCGTGGACCGAATATATAACATAATGTTACATTCGATGCAGAGTCTGTTCTGATCGTTCCCTCGACCGAGTCTCCGAAAAACCCGAGCGGTTCACCATCAACCGTCTCACGAAAGCGGGGCGGTCCACAGAAAAGGAGGACTCAGTGATTGTGAGCCGCGCTGCGCCCGGACCTGCGCTCGCTCTGGGCGCCACCCTCACACTGACCGGCTGCGGTGACGGCACGCGCATCGAGTCCACCGTAGCCGTCCGTGACAGCGCAGGCGTCACGATCGTCGAGAGCGAGCCGGGGGGTGGGTGGCCCGAAGGCGAGGGTTGGCGGCTGTCCGACAGGGCCCTGGTCGACATCGGCGTCTTCGAGGGTGACGAGGTCGAACAGCTCCATGACGTCACGGGTGCCCGCCGGCTCAGCGACGGACGCATCGTCGTGGCGAACGCTGGCACGCACGAGCTGCGCTTCTACGCCTCTGATGGCAGCCACATCCAATCGGTCGGGCGGCAGGGCGGTGGGCCGGGTGAATTCCAACAGATCGACGGGGTCGACCGTCTCGCCGGCGACACGATATCGGTTTGGGATTCGGAAGGTCTGCGCCTCTCCTTCTTCGCACCTGATGGCGAGTTCGTGCGCAGCGTTTCGCCCGCGGTGGTCGGTCAGGCCTTCGGGCAGGACCACTACGGCACATTCGGGGATGGCTCATTCGTGCTCAGGCCTGGCTTCGTCGAAAGCGTGCTCATCCGTGGCGAAGGCCTGACCCGGGACACCACGGCCTACACTCGGTATGACGGCGGCGACGGGGTCTTCCTCGATACCATCGCCGTCACTCCGGGCAGGGAGGTACTAGTCCAGCCGAGCGGGGACCTCTTCTCAGTCTCGTTCCCGCCCTTCGGGCGCGCGTCACACCTGGCTGTGCATGGAGACCATGCCTATGTCGGCGTGAGCGACCGCTTCGAAATCCGCGTCGTCGATTCTGAGGCCGTGATACGGCGCATCATCCGGCTCGATGCCGACCTGACGCCGGTGACCGACGCAGACGTCAGGCGCTACGCCGAGGCGAACGCGGCAAGTAGGTTGGCGCCCGAGGAACGGGACGACCCCGGCGCCGTCCGCGCCATGGTTCAGACGATGCTGGGGCGACCGCGGCCGGAGACCTTCCCGATGTTCGATGCCCTCGTCGTCGACGACGTCGGCGTCCTGTGGGTTCGTGAATCGGATCGCCCCGGCTCGGAGGGCCCCGAGCACTGGATCGTCTTCGACACCGACGGCCGTCTCCTCGGCACCGTCCAGATGCCGCGCGGGTTCCAGGTGTTCCAGATCGGTCCCGACTTCGTGCTCGGCCACGCCCGCGACGACCTCGACATTGAGCACATCAGAATGTACGAGTTGATCCGATCGCCGGCTTAGCTCAGGGCCAGGCTTAGGTCAGCTGATTTCAGGTGTTCGACCTCGCCGAAGGTTGCGGTGGCGGAGTTTTGTGGAGCTGCGGTAGGGAAGCGGCGATCAAGCCCTTCAAGAGCTACCCGAAGCTGAACACTATCAAAGGTGCGTGAGGTGCATGAGGAATCTGCGTGTTGACAAATGCCAACGCTCGTTGTAGAATGTCAACATGCCGAGAAAGCGCCATCCGAAGAAGGAGGTGGAGGCGGCGTTATCCGATGCGGAGGCCGCTGGTTGGCGAGTTGAGCCGACGAGATCAGGCCATCGTTGGGGCGTGATGCGATGTCCGGAGTCGTCTCCTGAAGGATGCCAAGCCTCGATCTGGTCGACACCTCGGAATCCGGGGAATCATGCGAATCAGCTCAGGCGGGTGATAAACCGTTGCCCGCACCCGACGCGGGAGGATCAATGATGCCTCACCAGTTCACCCTGATCGTGGAAGGTCTAGACCTTCAGCAGGATGCTCACTTGGACGCCTTGTTCGAGGCCGGCTGTGACGACGCGATGGTGGGCAGAATAGGGTCGGTTCAGTATCTCGACTTCGATCGAGAAGCGGAGACTTTTGCTGATGCGGTCTTCGAGGCAACTGAGGCGATCGAGAATGCCGGACTGGGGACCCGGGTGGTGCATCTGGAACCGGATGATCTCGTGACCTTGAGCGACATCGCCGAACGAACGGGTCGGACGAGGGAGAGCGTGCGCCTGCTTATCAGTGGTGCTCGAGGTCCCGGAGGGTTTCCCGCTCCGGCGACCCACTTCAGAACCCGGAAGCGAATGTGGAGGTGGCAGGAGGTAGTCAGCTGGTTCGCGCAGGTGCTTGGTGAAGCCCAATACTCCAGCGAAGGCGGTGACGCTCCGTTCATCACCGCGTTCAATGCCGGTCTAACGTGGCGTCGCGTCAACAGCGAACTTCGCGGCACGGAGCGCCGGAGAATTCGCGAACTCGTCGGGTGATCGGGTTGCATTCGCGCGTGGCTTGGCGAATTGCGGTTCCGCCCACGCTCTGGCTGCTGCCAGCAACTCCAGGGGTCGCTCGCACCCGCTGAACGAACGTCTCTCGCCTCGGCGCCGCCGGCTCGTGCACCAGCTAACTGAACAGCCGGCTCAGCCTGCGGCCGGTCGCATTGCAGCCGGCCTCGAACTGAGAGTGATGGAACGATACCGCTCGGTCGGTGATCGTTCCGCCGGTGGCGGGACCGGTAGCTCGAGCATTCCGGATTCGAGGTCTAGCCGCCGGTGGGAGCTCTTCGCAAATGTTCGGTAAGAGCCATGGTGCTTCGTGCGGCGATTTATGGCTCGAGGCCTGGCTCATATGAGAGGACGAACTGAAGCACCCGCGACGCGTGCAGGATGTCCTTACAGGAGCAGTGAATGGTGCGCGCCGCAGGCCGGTCGAAGATCGGTAGCAGGTCGAGAAGCTCGGCGGGACGGTAGTGCTTGAACGAGATCTCGAGCTCGACGGGAGGATCGAGGCGGAAGGGAGTGAATTCGCCGAGCCGACGCACAGCGGAGAACGCTTGTCGTTCGATGTGAGCGCATGCGGCGGCGGGGGTCAGCGAGTCTGCCGAATGAAAGCTGATCGCGCGCTTCACGACTGCACCCTCGGCCTCGGGGAGGAAGGCTCGGGTCTCCGCGACGGTGGCATCGTCGCCGGTCACCAACCCGACGGGCACTCCGAAGTGGCCCGCGATCGCGGCGTTGATCATCGCTTCGGAGGTCTCGCTTCCATTGATCCGAACACTCGTCAAGCGCGCGCTGGACATGGTGTGGGCGCGCACTCCCGACCGGTTGGTGCTTCCCGTGTGATATCCGAGGAAGAAGGCCGCATCGAAGCCTTCGTTGATCCCCTCCATCATCATGAGCGGCCGGGGCCAGGAGCGGACGACTCTGACATCCTCGGGGAAGCGCTCGATAAGTAGATTCTGGCCGTTACCGTGCGAGTCGCTGACCACGATCTCGCCGGCGCCAGCCGCGCGGGCGCCCTGGATCGCTGCGAGCACTTCATCCGTCAAGAAAGTTCGGAATCGCGCATACTCGAAGCCCTTTGGCCCCAGCTGTTCACCGGTGACCACGCCTGCCACACCCTCCATGTCGGCTGAGATATAGACGCGCGGCATGAGGGGTCCCGCAGCGCCTCCCTCGGTAGCCGCTTCCTGTTGTTCCTCCATATCCATCCGTTCGAGTTAGGCGTCGGTCGTATCGCGGGCACGCCATCGATCCCCCCCGCTCCACCGAATCCGTCCGAATGTGCTCCTCGAGGGCGAACGGGGCGAGACAGGCGTCACGAGCTTCGCCAGTCACTTCGCGGCAGCCTGCCTTTTCAGGGATCGGTAGATGAGGGGCACGAGCGTGGCCGAGCCTTCTGCTTGCGTCCGCTCACGCGCTTCGACCACGACCTGATGGTGGGGAGAGAACATACAGGCAGGATCGGTGGCTGAAGCGTCGCCGGTGAGTAAAAGCGCCTGGCACCGACAGCCGCCGAAGTCGATCTCCTTCCGTTCGCAGCTCCGGCAGGGCTCAGGCATCCAGTCGGTTCCGCGGAAACGATTGAACGCGCTGGAGTGGACCCAGATCCACTCGAGGCCGTGGTCGCGGACGCTATCGAACTCGAGACCGGGGATCGAGGAGGCCGCATGGCAAGGCATCACCGATCCGTCGGGGGCGATCACGATTGTCTGCCTACCCCAGCCGCCCGTGCACGGCTTGGGAACGCCGTCGAAGTAATCAGGGATGACGTACAGAATCTCCATCCGCGCGCCGAGGCGCTCCCGGAAGTCCGCAACCACGGCCTCCGCCCTCTCGAGTTGCTCGCGGGTGGGCATCAGGGCGGCGCGATTCTCGAGCGCCCAGCCGTAGTACTGCGTGTTCGCGAGCTCCACCCGATCTGCCTCGAGAGATTCCGCGAGGCTGAGGATCTCCCCGATGTGGTCCAGATTCTGGCGGTGGAGGACGCAGTTGATCGTCAGCGGAAATCCAAGCTCCCGAACCAAGGAGGCAGCTTCGATCTTCCTCTGCCAGCTTCGGGTTCCGGCGATGCGATCGGAGTTGGCCGGGTCGCTGTCCTGCAAGCTGATCTGCACATGATCGAGCCCGGCGTCCAGAAGCCGCTCGGCGCGGGGTCGGTCGAGCGTGACTGCGGCGGTAACGAGCGTCGAGTAGAGCCCATGTTCTGCAGCGGCCGCGACCAACTCGGGCAGGTCCCGCCGCGCCATCGGTTCGCCCCCCGTCAACCCTAGCTGCAGCACGCCGAGCTCGGCCGCCTCCCGAAATACTCGCGACCATTCCTCCGTGCTCAATTCCTGGCGATATCCCTCGTCGCCGCAACTCACCGGGTTCGAGCAGTAGGGACAGCGGAGCGGGCAGCGATACGTCAGCTCCGCGACCAGCGAGTACGGGCTACCGGTCTGCATAGACCACAACCCCGAGCTCTGCCAGGCTCGCGAGGAGATCGCGGATGTCGTCCGCGATATCGGTGCTCTCGTACTTCGCCTCGAGCTCGGCAATGATCTCCTGAACGGTCCGCTTCCCGTCGCAAAGCTCCAGCACCACTGTGGCGGAGGAATTGAGCGCGAGCGCCCCCTCTGGCCTGAGTAGCATCTGGGTTTGACGTACCGGGTCGTACTTCAGGCGCACCCCTCGCCCAAGCCGGGGGAGATGCAGGTCACTCATCATCCGATCGGTACTCGCGCCCGGGCTGCGTATTTCCCCGATCGATGGCATCTAACTGGGCCCAGAGCAAGTCACACTTGAAGCTCAGCGCAGCGACTGCGCGCTCTTGCCCCTCACGCGTCGAGAATCCATCGAGCACGAGGCTCAGAGCGTATTGCGCATCGCGGGGGGCTTGCTCGAGCCGGGTCCGAAAATAGTCGAAGCCCGCCGGATCGATCCACGTGTACTGGCGCTCCATCGCCTCCAACCGGATCCGAATCGCGTTCGGTCCGAACAGCTCCGTCAGCGACGCGGCGACCGCCTCGAGCCACGGGCGCGTGCGGCAGAAGTTTACATAAGCCTCCACCGCATAGCGGACACCCGGGAGAACCCGCCGCTCGCTCGACAGCTCCTCTCGCGAAACGCCCACCGATTCCCCGAGCCGCAGCCAAGCCTCGATCCCACCCTCTCCCCCCCTCGTCCCATCGTGATCGATGATCCGTGCGATCCAGTCGCGACGCACGTCCAGGTCCGGGCAATTGGAGAGAATCGCCGCGTCCTTCAAGGGAATGCTACGCTGATAACAAAAGCGGTTTGCCACCCAGCGGCGAATCTCCTCTTCCGTCAGCTTGCCCGCGTTCATCCGCTGGTGGAAGGGATGCAGATCGTGGTACGTCCGCCCCTGCGATCGCAACCGGGCTTCGAACTCCTCGGGCGACCAGGGACGCTGTGTCTCCTCCAGAATTTGATGCAAGGTTACTCCGGTCCAGATTAGAGGGCTGTGTTGAGTAACAGGTCGAAGCGAACGCCGAAGAGAAATCGTGCAGATCAAGGCGCTCGACGAGCCGCGACTGAGGCGTACTTTCGTACGCCGGCAGGGAGCGGCGAGGAACCGGGCGCCCGAAGGAAGCACCTGTTAAACACGCAGAGTTGCGCGATTTATCAACGGCTTTTTTAGATGTCGATGACCATGCCGTCGTGAGCCACCTCGAAGCCAGCCTCTTCGACGGTTCGCCGCTCGGCCGAATCTTCCAACAGAATCGGGTTGCTATTGTTGATGTGAATCAGAACCTTCCGTACGCTGTGGAACTCCTTCAACCGCTCGATGGTGCCCCCCCGGCCGGAGAGCGGAATGTGTCCCATGTCCAGGGCCGTGCGGGTGCCGATCCCCTGATCGGGAAGCTCGTTGTTGTGCCAGAACGTGCCGTCCAACAATGCGACGTCACAGCCTTCCAGCCTCGCGAGAAAGGCGTCGTCCAGCACGCCGACCGCTGGTGCATACAAGGCTCGGCGGCCGGTAGTAGGGTCCGTGAACACGAGTCCGACCGCCAGCCCGTCGCTGACGCTCCCCGACTCAGGGGGAACCGTGCGCATGTAGAGTGGAGGATCGGCCGGGACCGGAAATGCCTCGACCTTCAGCGAGGGAGATTCCGGGTTCGGGAGGCACAGCGTACCGCCCGGGTTCAGGGCTGTCCATCGCACCCCACAGTATCCTTCCAACACCTTCAAGACGGGGTAGCCGATGGTGAGCGCCTGCCGTACCTCCGTCGTTCCGTAGAGATTCAGGGGCCCCGAAGCTTCCCGCAAGATGATCAGCCCGGCCGTGTGATCGATCTCTGCGTCCGTGAGGATCACCCCAACGACCGGACTCGAGCGAAGCGCAGTCGCGGCCGGGGCCCGTAGCACCTCGAGTTGCTCGCGTACGTCCGGCGATGCATTCACGAGGTACCAACCGCCCCCCGAGCCCCGGACTGAGATCGACGATTGGCGCCGCGCGTAGGCCTGACCATCCCCTTCGCGAGCCGCACTACATACCCTGCAGCCGCAGTTCCATTGGGGAAAACCACCACCCGCGGCCGACCCCAGCACCTGAAGTTGCATGAATGAGAACGACAGCGGAGAGGAAGGTCCCGGCGGCTGCCGGGACCTTCAGCCGAGAAGGGCTACCGGCTGTGCGCGTAAGTAGTGATCTCCATGCAGAGCGACACAACCTTGAACTGCGGCTTCGTCCAGGCCATCACGTCCTCGTGGATCGATGTGAGATGGGATCGCTCCAGGCCCCGGTAGCACTCGAGCGACGGCAAAAAGTCAGGCCACCGACTAAACTAGGATTCCACTTCGGTTGGGTCAAGTTTTCTGCGTCCCGAGCAGATCCGGCGTCGCCTTTAAGGCTTCATCCAGTTTGACGTAGTCTCCCCGTTCCCGCCCAGGCTCCGCCTTCGATTCCGCCCGTCGGATTCCATCCCGGGGTGTAAAGCACTTCGCTCGACTTGCGTGGGTTCGAGCGGGAGAGTACGCTAACGAATTAGCGCATCGCCTCCCAGCCGCCAGAACTGATCCGCTTCGCAACTGAAAGCTGGCTCGCGGGCCGATGAAGAGTCACAGCACTCACCCTTGATCAGAGGGCGCGCATGTCACGCACTCTACTCGCCGCCATCGTTGTTCTGATGGGATCAGGAGGTCCTGCCGCCGAGGCGGTCGGGCAAAAGACACTCGGATCGTCGAGCCACATCTCGACTGTTCCGGAGGTCTCCGCGAACGTCAGGGAAGGGCCGATCACGATCGACGGGCGACTCGCCGAAGGTGGGTGGGAGCGGGCGCTGCCCGCGACCGATTTCCGGCAGTTTGAACCGAATGAGGGGGAGCAGGCGACGCAGCGAACAGAAGTGCGGTTTCTCTTCGACGCAGAGGCAATCTACGTTGGTGCGCGCATGTACGACGATCACGGGGCGGAGGGAGTAACCAGCCGATTGACCCGTCGAGATGCCGAGCTCCAGGGTGGGAGCGAGAGCGATTTCGTGAGCGTGGTGTTCGACACGTACCACGACCACCTGGGCTCGGCCACCTTTGGGGTGAACCCCTCCGGCGTCAAGCACGACATGCTCTCCGGTGACAGCTCCTGGGATCCGGTCTGGGAGGGGGTGGCGCAGATGGACTCGCTCGGCTGGACCGCCGAGTTGCGGATCCCACTGTCCCAACTCCGGTTCGCGCCCTCCTCTGCACAGACCTGGGGGCTGCAGATCAATCGGCGGGTGACACGGCTGAACGAGCGTTCCGCGTGGGCGTTCTGGCGTCAGAACGAGACCGGTGGCCCTTCGCGCTTCGGGCACCTCACCGATCTGGAGGCGAGCACCACGCCTGCCCGGATGGAGATCCTTCCGTACATGGTGGCGCAATCGACCAGACGGCCGGCCAACGGCGGTGCCGATCCTTTCTATCGCCAGAGCGAGCAGGCCTACCGCACGGGGGTCGACCTGAAGTATCTGTTGAGCTCGAACCTGACACTATCGGCGACGATCAATCCCGATTTCGGTCAGGTGGAAGTCGATCCGGCGGTGGTCAACCTTTCCGCGTTCGAGACCTTCTTCCAGGAGAAGCGGCCCTTCTTCGTGGAGGGGCAGAGCTTCTTCGATTTCGGCCCCTTCTGGTGCTTCTTCTGCAGCAACGTAGCGGGCCTGGACCTCTTCTACACGCGCCGGATCGGTCGCGTCCCACAGGGAACCGCGCTCGCCGACGAGCGGAGCGAGTACGCGGACAGCCCCGACAATACCACCATCCTCGGCGCCGCAAAAGTTACCGGGCGGACGCGGAGCGGGTGGTCGATCGGGCTCCTCGACGCCGTCGGAGCCGAGGAGCAGGCCGAGCTGGCGCTGGATGATGGTTCGCGCGCGGACATGGTGGTCGAGCCGCCAACCAACTACTTCGTCGGCCGGATCAAGAGGGATTTGCTCGACGGGAATCTGGTGCTCGGCGGGATGGCTACGTCGACTTACCGCCGCCTCGATTCTGGTGCGCTCACGAGCCGGCTCACTGGCCGCGCTGAAGCCGTGGGGTTGGATGCCGAGCTGTGGTGGAAGGAGCGTACGTACCACTTCCTCGCAAGCGTCGCCTTTTCACAGGTGAGCGGGGATACCGCGGCAATCCGCCGGGTCCAGGAATCCAGCGCGCGATACTTCCAGCGGCCCGGTCGCGAGCTCGACTCGAACGGCCTCTTCACCGACTCCTACGACGCCGATCTCACCGCCCTGCGCGGCTATGCCTTCTCCGCCCGGATTGCCAAAGACGCGGGCGACTGGAGGTGGGAGCTGGGAGCCAACGGAAAGAGCCCCGGCTTCGAGGTGAACGACATCGCCTTCCTCCAGCGCACCGATTTCATCTGGCTCAACGCGAACGTTTACCGTCTGTGGACCCGGCCGACCCGGTACTTTCGTCGGCTGACGCTCAGGTTCGGTGCCCAGGAGCAGTTCAACTTCCAGGGTGAGCGGACCGACCTTCAGGCCCGGGCGTTCGCCCAGATGCAGCTTCCCAACTATTGGAGTGTTGGCGGCTTCGTGATCAGGGTGCCTGCCTTCTTCGAGGACCGCCTCACGCGCGGAGGACCGACTGTTCGACGGCACGGCCACACCGTCTACACGGCGAGCGTTGCCACCGACTCCCGAAGGGCGCTCGCCTTCTCGGTTGAGCCGAACCTTACAGCCCACCCGTTCGGCACTGACTACTCGATAGGCGTGAATGCGATTTTCCGTCCGGCCTCGAACGTCTCCGTCAGGCTCGGTCCGCGGTATGGGTACGGCGTGAATGGCTACCAGTACGTCGACGTACAGGACGACCCGACGGCCACTGCTTTCGAGGGTCGTCGATACATCTTTGCCGATGTCACCCAACGGACCGTGGCGATCGACACGCAGCTGAACGTGACCATCTCGCCGACCCTCTCGATGGACCTCTTCGCCCAGCCGTTCATCTCCAGCGCGGCGTACGAAAACTTCAAGGAGTTCGACGCACCGCGACAGCTCGGAATGAGCACCTATGGAAAGGACATCGGAACGATCACCCGGAGGGGAACGGGCGACGAACGGGAATACGTGATCGACCCGGACGACGGCGGGCCAGCCGCCGAGTTCACCGTTGATGACCCGGACTTCAACTTTCGAAGTCTCCGCGGAAACGCCGTCCTTCGCTGGGAGTACCGTCCCGGCTCCACCCTCTTCCTCGTTTGGACGCAGACCCGCGACGACACCGCCGCGCTCGGAGACCTCCACTTCGACCGCGACTGGCGGTCCATCTTCTCCGCCGATCCTCACAACGTTTTCCTCCTCAAGCTCAACTACTGGCTGAGTAGATGACTATCGGTCGAAAGGCGAGATCGAGACAAGCCGGGGCGGCCCCCGCCTTGCTGACTTGCGGTAGTCTTGACATGCATGTGCATGCATAGCATCTTGCAGCTCATGCGAACCACGATAGAGATTCCAAACGAATATCGAGCGAAGCTGCTCGAGCTCGCGGCGCGCCGTGGAGAGAAGGGCTTTTCCGGGCTGGTCCGGGAGGCGCTCGCCCGTTACCTGGACGACGAAGAGGCGCGGGAGCGGCGGGTGCAGTCGGCGATTTCGGCGCTGGGCACGCTGAACGACGAGGAAGCGGACGAACTGGACGCTTCTGTAGCGCGAGTCCGTGGGAGTTGGCGTTGATTGTAGCCGACACGGACGTGCTCATCGACGCGCTGCACGGCCGGGAACCCGCCGCGAGTCGAATCGCGCTCGAGTTGCGGACCACAAGCCTCGCGACCACGACCGTTTCTGTGTTCGAGCTGCTAAGCGGCGCGAAATCGGAGCGTGCCCGGCGACAGATCGAACGGCTACTTGGCGCGGTCAGCCTTCTCGGCGTCGATGATTCGGCCGCGGAAGCAGCAGCCGACGTCCGACGGGCGTTAGAGGCGGCAGGCACGCCGATCGGTATGGCTGACTATCTCATTGCCGGGATCTGCGTGGCCCGCTCCGCAATTCTGCTCACGCGGAACCGAAAGCATTTCGAGCGGGTGGAGGGGCTGAGGCTGGGGACGCTGGAACCAGCCTGACCACCCGGATGGCCACGTCCAGGGCGACGGTGCTCCACCCTGGCCCTCTCCGAACGGATAGGCGCCGGTGTACGGGCCCGCCAACGTCGTTCCCAAGCTGCCGCCCTCGCCCCTCGAAGGCAGGCTTTCGCACTCCCGCTTGCCCCCACGAACGCTTGGGCACTCCTGCCCCGTTGCTGCGTCCTGCCCTCCAGGGGCGTAGCGGGCGCGGCCGCTGCTGGGTCTCCGGTCCCGAGCCCACTGATGCGGCAACATTTTCCAAGACTTCCCTCTCCGACCAGGCTAGCATCCGTCCGGAAACGGTTCTTTTTCCGCAATCGCGGCGTCGGGCCGCAGGTGCCAACCTCAAGGGAACGATGGGCAACGAATTCAGGGGTAAGATCGCGCTCGATATCCGCGATTCGACGCCAGACTGGACGCCGTTTCTGCAACCTCAAGCCCCGAAAGATGCCCCAAACGTCCTCATGATCGTTTGGGACGACGTCGGCTATGGCGCCATGGACGTCCACGGCGGCCCCATCGAGACCCCGACAATGCGTCGCATCGCGGAGGGCGGGATCCGCTACTCGAACTTCCACACGACAGCATTGTGCTCGCCAACCCGCTCGTCGCTCCTTACGGGCCGCAACGCCACTAGCAACAACATGGCGTGTATTGTCGAAGCATCGCAGGGGTTTCCAGGATACTCAGCCCGGATTCCCTTCGAAAACGGCACGCTTGCCGAAGTGTTGAACGAGCGTGGCTGGAACACATACGCCGTAGGGAAGTGGCATCTCACGCCCT
>WHSP01000086.1 GCA_009380025.1 Gemmatimonas sp.
AGCTGGTAGCTAAGATCGCTCCAATATCGATCGAGGTCATCGGCGGGTATCCCGAAATGGCTTGAGTACCGCTCCGCGAGGGACCGGCGATTCAGCGCGCTCCAGGCCCGTGACTCGAGCAACCTCTCGTGGAGTTGGCGCAGCGCCTCCCGGGATCCCGAGCCCGCTTGCCACAGCGCAAAGGCAAAGGGAAGCCCTGTCTCCTCCCACCATTCGAGCCCGAGGTCGAAACGGGCGAGGCTCGAGCCGTTCAGGCCGACGCGAAGCGCCACGTCCCCGATGAAGAGAGCGGCGGACGCACCCGCCGCCAACGGGTGTTGGGAAGCTTGATCGAACCAGCGAAGTTCGGGACGGGCGTTCCAGCGAATGCGAAGTAGGATCTTCAGGAGCAGCACGGAAGTCGCCGATGCGGTCGGTATCGCCACGACATGACCGCTGAGCTCGTTGGGCGGACGATCAGACACGAGGACGATACTCCGGACGGCGCCCTTCGAGCCGATTACGAGATCCGGGAGTATTCGGTATCGATCGCTGTTGTGCGCGTACTCGATACTCGAGGAGGGCGCTACGTCGAGTCCACCTTCCCGAAGCATTCGATTCAATTGGGATGGGATACCAGCGATGAGCGCGGGGTCTCCTGGACATGGCCGGTCAAACAACATCCCATGTACAGGGAAGCAGTTGCTGTAGACGATGTGGCCAAGCCGCAAGCGGGAGGGTGTGGACCAAGAGGCGTCTTCGACCGTCACCGCCGCCGGTGTTCCGGCGGGGTTGCCGTGAGCACCCGGAAGTTATGGTTGAGCGTGGCCGCAATCCCACCCAGGCCGGCGATCGTCAGGAAGATGCCGGCGAGCGTGTACCCGACCTGCGCACCTTCCCTACCAAAATCAGCCCAGCTGGAGGCACTGGCGAACGCGATACCGGCGAGGCCAAGCAGCACAATGCCGATGCCGACGCCGATCGCCGCAAAGACCATCCTGGACATATCGGTGCTTTTCCGCTGTTCGTGTAGAGAAGGGGGTTCTTCGCGGCGGAGGTAGTTCCGGGCGGGCCGCGTCCGTTCGGACTCGACCCACTCGTCGTATTGCCGGCGGATCTTGCCGTACGTGCGTTCGTCGCGGCTCACGCGCCACTGGCGAGGCTGAGAGCGTAGACATACGCGGCGAGAGACCTCACCTCCTCCGGCGAGAAGCTACCGCCGCCCATCGGCGGCATGGCGCCCGGGAACTCAGTCGGGTTGGGAACGCCACTCTGAATGAGGGAAACGATGCTGTCGTAGTCGCCCGCGATATTGATCCATGCCGCGTCGGCCAATACCGGACCTGCAGGCGAGCCCGCACCGCCGGGCCCGTGGCAAGCGGTACACACCGTACCAAAGAGCTGCTGGCCCTCTTCCACCATCTCTTGCGACACTCCCGGAGGCGCGGACGCCGGGTCGAGCACCGGCGCCTCAGCAGCGGCAGCACCGAGGCCGGGGACAAAGGGAGGCGGATCCGGAGCGGCCACCATTGTCAGGGGGGTCCGCTCCCGATATGCGACCTTCTCGTACCCTCCCCCAAAGTCGCCGGGACAACCCGCGAGGATCGGGGCAACGGCTAAGGCGAAGACGCCGATCAGGCGTCGTCTGTTGATGGCCATCTTCTCCAGTACCGTTCGAACCTGGTCGCGACCGACCCGTAATGGTGCACACCCTGCTCCACCGAACGGTCGAGCGTTCCATCGCGCACGAAAACGGGAAAGAGAATGTCGGGACCGGCTCTACGCAACCCCTTAAATGCCGTGAAGGCCGGTACGGCTCAGGCGCTAGCCGACCCGTTCGATGCCTGCCGGGCAGCGCGGCGAAGCCTCTCCATCATAGCATTCAGGCCGACCTCCCTGGTGCCGAGGCCGAGCTTGTCCATCACCAGCCTGACGAAGTCCTGAGGAATCGCCAGCACTGTCTCCGGGGACTGACCGTTCACGGCCTCGAAGATCATCGCCAGAAGGGCCCGTATCGTCGGTGCGCTCTGGGGCACGTCGGCGAAGTAATACATCCTCCCGTCGACCACCTCGGGGTAGATCGCTACCGGAGTCATGCACTCATGGACCGCGTACTGCGCCCGGTCGAGGTCCTGGAAGCGCTCCGGCAGCGCCTCCAAACGGTTCGAGTACTGGACGAGCGCCTGACGCGTCAGGTCGGGGGTGAGGGTGGCGAACCGCCGAAGGATCTTCTGTATCCCTTCCGGGATCTGGGGCGATTCCACACGATCGTTCATGACCTTCCGAATTCGATGATTGAGGTTATCACTCCCGAATGATAAGCGAAGAACCCGGTGAACGAAAAGGCTGCGGAGCAAGACTGGCGTGGGACTGCTGGCGTCCTCTGCGACCGTTGCGGTAAATGCCTTTGGGGGCCGCTGATAAATCCCGATCATCCCAGTCGCCATTGCAGGGTTCCGAGATGACAAGCCGGCCACTAGCCGATGCTGTTTCTATCAACAGCCCTTTTGCTGTTTTCTGTTAGGCTCCGATGCGGATCAGCGTTCGGATATCATCGCTCACGACCTCGTCGGGTTCGTCCGTGTGGATGAGTACCTGAAGGTGTCCGGTCCGATCGATGCCGAAGACGAGGGATGTGTGAGCGATCAAGCGCCGCCCCTCATGATCGAGCGAGGGTTCTGCGTACGCACCGTACTGACCCAGTACCGCTTCGATCTCCTCTCGACTTCCCGTCAGACCCGTGATCGACGGACCAATGGCCTGGACGTACTCCGCCAGCCGGCTGGGGGTATCGGTCTCGGGATCGACGCTGACCAGGAGCACGGCGACCTCTTCGGGAGGGATTTCCATCTCGTCCAGAAGTCGATCGAGCTTGGCCAGGGTAAGGGGACAGACGTCGGGACACTCGGTAAAACCGAAGAAAAGGAGTACTGGTCGCGCGCGAAAGTCCTCCAGATCGACACGCTCCCCGGTGTGGCCTGTCAGAGAGAAGACCGGGGCAACTGGAGTATCGGGATACGGCGTCCCGTGAAAGTCCACAGCGCCGATCCGTCCCAGCTGAATCGCTGCGATGACGGCGAGCGACAGGCTTGCAATCCCCACGGAGGACAGGATTCGGACCAGCCGGGCCGAGGTCTCGGAACTGAGTGACACAGCGGTTTCCAGGCGATGGGTTCTTCGAATCGATTACCGGATCGGAATTAAGGTAGCGCCGGGAGGCCCTGGCACGCCATCGGCGACGCCTCCCCACTGCCCCTCACCGCCGGTTACCGGATCCCAGTTGCCAGTAGGCCGGCGCCGCCGCTCGTGAACGGTTCCGCCTTCCGCCAACCGGCAACGGGCAACCCGGGCTGGCCGCCGCTCTCCCGCTTATGCAGATTCCGCGCACTTGGCGTGGTGGAGCATCGATGGATACTTGAATCGGGGAGCTTGGATGGACGCACCTGAGCTGGAGAAACTCGTCTCGCAAGCGTACGCCCACCGTGAACGCATGAAGGAACCGGCAACACGGGAAGCCGTCGAAGCCACGATCGATCTTCTCGACCGCGGACGGGTCAGGGTCGCCGAGAAGTCGGGGAGCGAATGGCGCGTCAACGCGTGGGTGAAGGAGGCGATCCTCCTCTACTTCTCGATGCGGCCGCTCAAGCCGATGGAGGTGGGGGCGCTCCGCTTCTACGACAAGATTCCGACCAAGACGAATCTCGAGGAGCAAGGAATCCGGGTCGTGCCGCCCGGCGTTGCTCGCTACGGTTCGTTCCTCGAGCCGGGGTGCGTTCTGATGCCAGGGTATGTCAACATCGGAGCCTATGTCGGCTCCGGAACCATGGTCGACACGTGGGCGACCGTCGGCTCGTGCGCGCAGGTCGGCAAGAACGTTCACCTTTCGGGCGGGGTGGGGATCGGCGGCGTCCTGGAGCCGCCCGGCGCCTCACCGGTCATCGTGGAGAATGGGGCGTTTATTGGGTCCCGTTGCATCATCGTGGAGGGGACCGTCGTCGAAGAAGAAGCGGTGCTCGGTGCGAACGTCGTGCTTACCGCGTCGACCCCGATCATCGACGTGACCGGCGAGCAGCCACGGACGATGCAGGGGCGCGTCCCGGCCCGCTCCGTCGTGATTCCCGGATCCCAGCCGAAGGAATTCAATGCCGGCATCTACTACACCCCGTGCGCCCTCATCATCGGACAGAGGAAAGAATCGACCGACAGGAAAACGTCATTGAACGAGGTACTTCGTACATTCGACGTGCAGGCATGAGCCCTTCGGACGAAACACCGGCCGGTTGGGGCCCCGCCGCCCTGCGTGACGAACTCGCGCAACGCACCGTGGAGCTCTGCTCGATCCCGAGCGAGACGGGGCACGAGGAGATGATCGCTGATCACGTCCAGGCCCGCTGCGAGGCCGTCGCCGGCCCGGGGTCGGTCCGACGTCTCGGAAACTCGGTGATCTGCGACCCGTCTGCAGGAGATGACGATACTCGCCCGGTGATTGCGCTCGTCGGCCACCTCGACACCGTTCGGTGCGCCGAGGAGCAGCCCACGGAGATTCGCGACGCGCGCGTCTACGGGTGTGGATCCAGCGACATGAAGGCTGGAGTGGCGACGATGCTCGGGCTACTGGAACGCTGGCAGGCGCTCGTCGCACAATATCGTCCGGTGTGGATCTTCTACGACCGCGAAGAAGGTCCACACGAGGAGAACGGGCTCGAGCCGGTACTGGCGAGTGGGGTGCTGCCACCGCTCGACCTCGCCATCGTCCTGGAGCCGACCGATCGATCGCTCCAGATGGGGTGCATGGGAACGATGCACGCAACCGTCACCGTCCGGGGCAAGCGCGCCCATAGCGCTCGGCCCTGGTACGGAGAGAACGCGCTCTACCGCGCCCTCCCACTGCTCGGCCGCTTTGCTGGGCTGGAACGCCGTGAGGTTCAGATCGGCGATCTGGTGTTCTACGAGGTGATCATCGTCACCCAGGTCTGGACTCGTAACTCGCCGAACGTCGTTCCCGATGCAGCAATGCTGAACGTCAACGTGCGCTTCGCACCCGGGCGCACGCCGGCCGAAGCGGAGCGAGAGCTACGTGAACTGGTAGGCGGGGCGGGTGAGGTGGTGGTGAGGGACGCCGCCCCCTCGGGCGAGGTCTATCTGGATCACCCAATGCTCGAGCCCTGGCGCCGCAAGCGGGACATCTCGATGGCACCGAAACAGGCGTGGACCGACGTCGCTCGCTTCACCGAGCGCGGGATTCCCGCGGTCAACTTCGGGCCTGGAGAAACCGCTCAGGCTCATCAGGCTGGCGAGTGGTGCTCCGTCAATTCCCTCGAGTACGCTTTCGCCCATCTCTGGGATTTCTTCACCCACACCGGATCCGAGGGTGCGGCTACCGAATGAACCGGCGCATCGAGGAGGGGATCGGGCGGATCGCCCAGTTCTTGCACCCCTGAGAACAAACGGGCCCGGCATCGCCGGGCCCGTTCATGACCAGAAGAAAGAAGCGGTTACGGCGCCGCCGAGTCGGTTGGCAGCTCGTCTTCCATCATGGTGTCGGCCATCATCGTATCCGTCGCTCCAGGTGCGGGCATGGGCGCGGGCTCGGTGACGATCGGCGCGGGCGCCGGCTCCTCGATCACTGGCTCTTCGAGGATCTCCGCCCCGTCGTCGGGCGCACAGGCAGCAACGCTGACGAGGCCGGCGAGGGCGAGTGTCGCGAATAACTTCTGCATAACAGTCTCCGTTTCGGTCGGGTTTCCTTGCGTGCCGGGACCGATTCCCGGGGCGCCCGGGTACTTGGCAACGGATATGCCATACTCAGTATCGGATCCCCGAGCGGCTCAAGCCCATATGGATCCTTGGTTTTCACCTGTTGGAGCGGTTCCGAAGAGGGACCGGTGGCCCCGTCCTGGCCGCCGTTTACTGTTTAGTGAACGCTCCGACGGTGTTCAGTGAACATTGCGATGTCCGGTATCTCGATTCGTACCAAGGTCTTTTTCCTGCTGGCGGTCGCCATGCTGGTGACCGTCGTGCCCGTCCTCGTGCTGATTGGCCAGGCTGTTGAAGAGCGCGTGTACGATCGGGCGACGCAGGAGCTGATCGCGGGGAACGAGGCGCTGCGGACCTATTGGCGAGTGCAGGACGACGCGTTATTGGAGACAGCCCGTCGCGTTGCGCTGGAGCGCGGTGTAGCGGAGCAGCTTCTCGAAGGCGACACGGCGCGTCTCCAGCGGACATTTCAGCAGGAAGTCGTGCCGCGTCTGGTGGTCATTGCGGTCGATTCGATGGGGCGGACCGTCGTCGGCCCCCAGATGGATACCACTGCGCTCCAGCTCGGTACGCAAGAAGGGTCACTGGTCGTCTTCCCTCCGGATAGTGAGGCACCGCTGCGGTTGGCGATCTGGCCCGTCTACACGGACAGCGGATACGCTGGAGTCGTCGGCGTAGGCAGTCGACTCGATAGCGGAACGATTCGAGAGTTGAGGGACGTCACTGGAGGAGCGGATATCGCGCTGATCTTCGGCGACTCGGTCTTGGGCACCACTCTCCCCAACAGCCTGGTTCGGGTGCTGGCGACGCTCGACTTACCGGTCGTCGCGCAGCGAGGTGGAATCTGGAGGCGAGTGGTGGAACGCCTCCCCTACCTCTATTTCGCGAGCCCACTACCGACACAGGGGACGCCGGCTTCGGTACTGCTGCTCCGTCCGGTCGCCCAGGAGCTTCGACTCGCGCAGAGTATACGCAGCTATGTCCTGGGGATCGGAGCGGTCGCGCTATTGTTGGCACTCGCGCTGTCGTTCCTTGTATCGCGGATCGTGGCGCGACCAGCGCAAACACTGGCCGCGGCGGCGGCCGAGCTCGCGAAGGGCAACTTCAACGCGCCCTTGCCCAGCACCGGTGGCTCGGACGAGGTGGGCCAGCTGACCCGAACCTTCGGCGAGATGCGCTCGGCGATCGCAGAGCGCGAGGCCCGGCTCAGATCGGCACAGGCGGAGCTGATCCACCGGGAGAAGCTAGCGGCGATGGGCCGCCTGGTCGCCCAACTTTCGCATGAAATCAACAATCCGATCTACAATATCCAGAATTGCCTCGAGGTGCTCGACCACCGGGGCGACCCAGGGGATCCCAACCGCGAGTTCCTCCTGCTAGCCCGGGAGGAGCTGCAGCGGATGGCCGTGCTGACGAGACAACTCCTGGATCAGAGTCGGCCTCTCTCGGACGCAGCCACTCGGCTCGACGTGAATCAGCTCGTCCAGAGGGTGTTGACGCTCGCCACCGGTGGGCTCGAACGAAACCGTGTCCGCGTCGAGCTGCGGCTGAAGGCCGAACTTCCCAATATCGTGGCCCATCCGGACGCCATCCAGCAGGTGCTCGCGAACCTCGTCGCCAACGCGATCGATGCGATGCCGACCGGCGGCTCGCTGCGGATCAGTACGGAATCGGACGAGGAATCCGTCGAGGTCGTCGTGGAGGACTCGGGTCCGGGGATTCCCGACGAGCAGCTGCCCCACATCTTCGAAGCGTTCTACACAACGAAGCCGGGAATCCGCGGCGTTGGCCTCGGCTTGTTCGTTTCGGAGGGAATCATTCGAGGCCACCGAGGGAACCTTCGGGTGGATAGCCGGGTTGGTGAAGGCACACGTTTCATCATTCGACTGCCGCGGGAAACGCTCAACTCGTCCCTCCTGCGGGCCCATGGACTCGAGAGAGAAGAGGAGCATGCGGGCAGCGCCTGAAAGCACCCTGATCGACCCGGCGACGGACCGGGCGAGGATCCTGATCATCGACGATGATCGGGCATTCCGCATTGGTACCGGAGCACTACTGACCGACGAGGGCTACGCCGTCGAGGCCGCTGCGGGAGGCGACGAGGGCCTCAGGCTTTTACAGGAGGACAGTTTCGAGCTCGTGCTCCTCGACTTGAAGATGGCGGGCCGCAACGGCCTCTCAGTTCTGGAGGAGATTCGCCGATCGGGCAACTCCGTGCCCGTGCTGATGTTGACCGGCTTCGGGTCCGTCGACACGGCCGTCCAGGCCCTGAAGCTCGGCGCCGATGACTACATTCCCAAGCCGTGCGACAACCAGGCATTGCGCTCGAAGATCCGGGTGATCCTCGCGCGTCGAGCCCCGACGCTCGGATCGGGGGGTGCTCGCATCGTCGCTCGGAGCACCGAGATGCGAGAGGTGCTCAAATCCATCGAGCGGGTGGCCCGCACCGAGTCGACCGTTTTGATCCGCGGCGCTACCGGCACCGGTAAGGAATTGGTGGCGCGGGCCATTCACGATGAAAGCCCCCGGCGAATGAAGCCATTCATCGCCGTCAACTGTTCGGCGCTCGCACCCGGTGTGCTCGAATCGGAGCTGTTCGGTCACGCTCGGGGCGCGTTCACGGGCGCCGTATCCGAGCGCAAGGGGCTCTTCGAGGAAGCTCAGGGTGGGACGATTTTTCTCGACGAGATCGGCGACGTGAGTGGCGCCATGCAGGCCAAACTTCTACGCGTTCTCCAAGAGCGTGAAGTGACACGCGTAGGCACGGCCAAACCGGTACCGATAGATGTGCGAGTCATCGCCGCGACGCACCGGGATCTCGAGGTCCTGGTCGAGGAAGGCAACTTCAGACCCGACTTATATTTCCGGGTCAAGGTCTTTCAGATGCGGCTCCCCGACCTACGTGACCGCCCCGACGACATCCCGGGGCTGGCGATGGATGGCCTGGAACGTTGGAACGCGGCGGTTCGCGATCCCGTCCGCAGGATCGGCGGCTTCTCCGAGGAAACGCTCGACGTGCTGACGGAATACGACTGGCCCGGCAACGTCCGCGAACTGCTCGCCGCCGTCGAGCATGGGTGCATTGTTTGTGACGGCAACCGCATCCTACCCTGTCACCTCCCGGAGGACGTGCGGGAACCGGTCCTCGACCTCGAGCCGAGCGCAGAATCCCGTTCGAGCGACGGCGGTCGACGCTACCAGGCCCCCGACCCGGAAAAGGAGCAGATCGCCATCCTCAGGGCCCTGGACGAAGCCAATGGCAACCGGACTCGAGCTGCCGGAATTCTCGGAATGGGGCGGACCACCCTCTGGCAGAAGCTGAAAGCCCACGGGCTCGAAAATCACTGACCGACCCAACCTCCAAACAACAACTGCGATTTCACCGCCGAGGCGTTGAGGACTCAGAGAACGACAGTTTGTTGTTGGCTGTTATTCCCTCTGCGTCGCTGCGGTAGATTCTGTAGTTGCGTAGCTCTCGAGAATCTGGCGCTGGGGTCCAACCGTGTCCTCCACTGCCGCGACGGACTGTCCTCCGAGTTGGACGTCCCGTTCGTTGTCGATTCTCCTCGGCCAGCTCTATCTCCCAACCGCGCAACGAAGTACGGAATCAGGAGGGTAGGGCACGTCACATGCCCCCTCTTCTTTCCGAAGGGCCGCTCTCCCGGTAGCCCGTCAATCGTTCCGCGGAGCATTCGATGACGATGCAGACCGTTCCCGCCCGGCCACTCGTGCTTCTGGCCGTAGCGGCCCTCGCGTTCGGCGGATGTGCCCGACAGGTCACCCGGATCGCGCCGGAGCAGGCGATCGACCTCTCCGGTGGCTGGAATGACGTGGACAGCCGGATGGTCGCGGAGGCGCTGATCCAGCAGAGTTTCGCGTCGAACTGGGTTGCCGAACACATGCGGTCTCATGGCGGTGACGTCCCCGCAGTGGTCGTCGGGGCGGTACGCAACCGCAGCATGGAGCACATCGCCGTCAATACCTTCGTGAACGACCTGGAGCGGGCGTACGTGAACAGTGGTGCCGTTCAGATCGTGTCGAGCGGTGAAGAGCGTGAGGAGCTTCGCGACGAGCGGCAGGATCAGCAGGACTTCGCCTCGGCGCCGACGCGTAGCGCGCTCGGAATGGAGCTCGGGGCAGCCTATATGCTTCAGGGCGAGATCCAATCGATCGAGGATCGAGAGGGTCGCCGGCGAGTGGTTTTCTATCAGGTTGATCTGAGCCTGGTGGAGCTGGAAAGCAACAACCGGGTGTGGGTGGGGCAGCACAAGATCAAGAAGTACGTTGAGAACCCGAGAGTGAGAATCTGACCGCGCGCCGCTATCCGTCTGCTCCATTCGCCGCGCCAGGACGGTAGGAAACGTTCTCAACGGCTGGAGGCTTCTGTGAGAGGAATGCTGGAACGGCGGCGGGCGGATAGCGGGTGCGGATCCGGTGAAAGGCAATCCCCTCCAACGTGACGTCGTCTCATGACCAAACCGACAGCGCTCATCGCCCTGCTCGTCCTCCCCGCGTGCGGTCCGCGCATCGCGGAGCTCGTGCCGGTGACGGAGAACGGACAGGTCCTGCAGGATCGGACGGAGGCCGAGATTGGTCTGGAGAGGAGTGAAGTAGAAGCGGAAAGAGCGCGGCTTGCGGAGGAGCGGGCGCTTGACGGGACTGCGGCGTTGGCTTCGTGCACACCCGCCCTTTGTGATGCGGTCGCACGGGGAGAGCTCGCGATCGGCATGAACGAATCGCAGGTTCTGGCGGCGACGGGCACGACGAGTGATGCGTGGGCGTTCCGCGATAGCGGGGGGATCACGGTGATGACCGCTCGTCTGGGGACAGCCGTCTCCCCCGGGGACGCGATCAGCGAGATCGCCTATATCAGCCTTCAGAACGGCTCGGTCAGCGCATATACCTATCGCGAGCCCCAGGGCTTCCGAACGGTAACGAGCCCCGAGGACGGGACGCTGGACGCAACGGCGAACGCGCGGGCCGAAGCGCTGCTGCGTCAGGGTGACGGGTACGCCGCAGGCGGCCAGCTCGATCTGGCCCTCGACAGGTACGACCGGGCCGATGTGCTCCGACCCAACCATCCCGAGACCACGCTCCGCATCGCTAGCACGTTGGACAAGACGCTCCGCCCCCTCGAAGCGAGCATTCAGTATCAACTGTTCATCCACCAGATGGAGTTGGAGCTTATCGGGGCGCGAGGTGAAGCGGCGGCGCGAATCGCCGAAGCCATCGCCCTGGCTCGAGAACGCATCGTCGTCATCGAGCAACGGTAGAGAGGCTGGCGATCGGCGATCCGACCGGCGGATGGGCCACAACGAAGGCAGTCCGCCGATTCGCATGTTGGATCTCTCTGATTAAGGCGAGCGACGATGCGGCGCGAGACGGGGAGATCGACATGGGAAGTTCGTGGGGGTGGAAGCCGGGGCGGTGCACCGTCTCGCCGTTCGGCCGCACGTTTGCCCATCGCTGCCTTCGTCGCCATCCTGGTCGGCTGTGCTTCATCCGGACACCTGCTCGATCGGCCGGCGCTGGAATCCCTCCCCCTGAATTCCCCCCTACGAGTCTCGACACTGTCCGATGGCGACGCCTGGCTTCGCCATTACCTCGTTCTCGGCGAGTTGGACGATGCGGTGGAGATGCTGGCTCCGGACGGGCCGGAGGTCGTATCCGACGACGTGCTCTACGATCTTCAAGCGGCGATCGTCCTTCGTGAGGCCGGCGAGTTCGGACTCAGCAACCGAGCCCTGGAGAGAGCGGAGGCCGAGGCCGAGCAAAGGCGAGTGACGAGCGTCAGCCGGACCGCAGGATCCTGGCTGCTCAGTGAGGGCCTGCTCTCGTACGTCCCGAGCCCCGGCGAGTCCGCGATGATTCCGTACTACCGGATGATGAACCACGTGGCGCTCGGTGATCTCGAGGCGGCTGCGGTCGAAGCGCGTCGGATCAGTGCCCTCCTGCTCGATTCCGACGATGAGGGCGTACGGCAATGTCGCGAGCACGGCATGCTGCATTACCTCGCCGCGCTCGTCTTCGAGGCCGCCTTCGAATCCAATGACGCGATGGTCTCCCTGCGGCAAGCCGATGCCAGCTTCGAGCATTGTCCAGGTGGGCGGGCTTCTGCGCCGGAATCTCTCGGCGCCGATCTGTTGCGGCTCGCGGACATCCTCGACTTCGACGAAGTTGCAGACTCCGCGATCGCCCGGTACCCTGGGCTGGAAAGAGGTCCCGCCGGTGCGGAGCTCGGAGAGGTCGTGGTCGTGCTCGAACGAGGCTTCGTTTCGCACCTGACCGAGGCTGCCATCCATGTGCCGATCTTCGAGGAGGAAATCGAGGACCTCGAGAGCGGCGATAAGGATGGGATCGCGGCCGCGGCAGCGACCGTCACCGCACGCCTCGTCAACAACTTCTCCGAACTCGGGCAGTGGGGTCACTCGTGGGACGATCACGTCGGCGTTCAGGTCGCTCAAGCACTCGACGGAGCCCACATCCTGAAGCTGGCGTGGCCGACTGTGGTCGACGAGGGTACAATGCGCCGACCATCGATTCGGTTACGGGTCGGTGCCGACACTGCGGAAGCCGATCCACTCGGCGATATTTCCGCCGTCATCGCGCGCGAACTCGAGGAGACTCGGACGGCTATGCTGGCGCGGCTCGTCACCCGCGTTGTCGCGAAGTACCTGATTTCCCGCGAGGTCGAGAGGAAGGCCGAAGAGGAGGGCGGCGAGCTGCTCGGGTTCGTCACCGGCCGGTTGGCGAATTTCGCGGCCAACGAGAGCGAGAGAGCCGATACGCGAAGCTGGACACTCCTCCCCGACGAAGTCGCTCTCGTGAGACTTACCCTTCCCGCCGGGACCCGCGACGTCAGCATCGAGACGCTGTCGCCGTCCGGCAGACGCCTCAAGGTGATCGACCTGCCGCAAGTCGAGGTGGCTGCCGGGAAGATCACCATCGTCGGCGCGCGGCTCTGGAAGGAGGACGACGGGGAGAACGAGCCGGCGATCGTGCTTGGAAGAGGGTAGAGATCTGCAGTCAGAAACGCCGAAGGGGCCCTTGGGTTGAGGGCCCCTTCGTATTGCTCGTCCGCTGCACCGCTCTCAGCTCACATCCCACTCCAGGGGGTGAGCAGCCAGATCATCAGGATAGGAACCAGCGGGATCGCAAGGATTCCGACCAGCCAGAGAATCATCTCGGCAGCCGTGTAGTCGGGTTCCGGCGCGTCGTCGATATCCTCTACAACGTCGATTTCGGCCACTGTTATACCTGTCGCTGATATTCTGAACCAATTGTTATCGATCGACGGGGGACCATCATATCACCGGCTGGCGTCGATGTCCAGCAAGGGGATGGCTTGGCGTGGCGCGGCCTTCAACCATCCGTTCGACCTCGTATGCCGGCATGGAAGATCCTCGCGATTTCCGGGGAGCTGGCGGCCAGCGGTCGGGTCCGCTGCCCGAGCAGCCAGTCGAGCGCGATTTCCTCCAGGCTTCCGATCAGCATCCTTCGCGCGAGCGGCACATCCAGGTCGGGCCGAACACTTCCCTCGAGGAGGCCGCTCGTGATCAGGCGCTCGACCGCAGTCGAGTACTCCCGCAGCACCTCTCGTACCGGCTCCCGATAGAAGCGCGTCGACTGGCGCGATTCGAGCAGGATCACCGTGGCAAGATCGGGATCGGCTTCGATGCCGGAGAGTTGCATCGCGACAAACCGCTGGAGCCGCTGCTCGAACGGAATCGGCGCCGCCAACAACGTGCTGACGGAGTCGCAGAATTCCGACACCTTCTCCCGGAACGCGGTCAGAAGCAAGTCGTCCTTCCCCTCGAAGTAGAGGTAGATCGTCCCTTCTCCGACCCCTGCGACGCGAGCGATCTCCCGGGTGCGAGCGTTCACGAACCCGTGGGCCGCGAAGATTTCTATGGCTGCCTCGAGGATCGTGCGGCGGCGTTCGGCGCGCTCGTCCGTGAGGGCTTGCTCGTTCATGTCCAAACGGGAAATGCAGGAACGGGTGGGCAGGGTGGTTCCCGAGCAGGTTACGAAGGCCCCACGCCGGTCATCCGGGGTGGGGCCTTCTCATCACGGCAGCGTGGAAGGGGTCAGAAGCCGGGCACGAAGCCGAACTGCCAGTGCCATCCGCGATCCCTCTCGAAGGCGTTCACGTAGTCGACCTCGAGAATCAGGATCCCGAAGAGGTTCACCCGAGCGCCGACGCCTGCACTCGTCAGGATCCCACGTTCATCCTGGTTCTCCGGCACACCCCGTTCGAAGATGGGCGACGTGAAGCGATCCCACGCGACGCCCGCGTCGCCGAAGATGATTCCCTCGATCGGCGGAAGCCCGAACGACGAACCGATGACCAGCTGTCGGATCAATGGGAAACGGAGCTCCGCGTTCACTACCCCGATCCGGCTGCCGAGGAGGCTCGACGTGAGCTCGCAACTGCTGATCTCGCCATCACTGCGACAGCGGTTGTAGACGTCCTGGTACCCGCGGATGTACCACGCCTGCCCGAGATAGTAGTCGGCCAGAACCTGCTGGTCATCGACGATTCCCTCGGAATCCCGACCGTACCGCCCCACGTGCATGCCGCGCACCGCGAGCGTAAACGGGTTCAGGAAGAAGTACCGGCGGTAATCGGCGAGCCCCTGCACGAACTGCAGTTCCCCGAAGGTGGGCGTGATCTGGAAGCGGTACCTCTGACCGGCGAACGGAGAGGTATAGCCCAGGAGCGAGCTATCGTAGACGTAGGCGGCCGACGCCTCGAAGATATTGAGGCTGAGCCCGTCGACTCTGCGCTCACGCTGCTCCAGGGGAACCTGGCCGGTCGGATCGAAGACCGTCTCGAAGATCTGTGCGTCCTGCGAGACCCGCCTCAGGCCGGCGCTCAATTCTGCACGGCGCACCTGGGAGAACGGGTACTGCGTGAAGCCCTGAAGGCTGGTGTCGAAGACCCGGATCCGCTCGATGCTCTGAACGAAGTTCTCCGTTCCCGCTTCGCGATACGGTGTGTACCGGCCGTACACGAGCGGGACCCGCTGGGCGGCCGCGCCGAAGTTCCACCTCTCCCGCATGTTCAAGTACTGGAGGGCGAAGCCGACCTCGTCGATCTGTCCCTGCGCCTGGACCGCCCCGAACACCTGGTGTCGCCCCAGAATATCGCTGAAGATTCCGAAGATTCCGCCGTACAATCCGCCCGAGTTGAACGCGCCGCCCCCCACGGAGACGCCGACCTGAGGCTGTCCGAGGTAGTCCAGACCGAGGCTCGGCCGGTACGGGGCGATCGCGAACTGCGCGACTTCGGCGGGGGTCGGGAGGCCCTCGACCGGGTCGTCGAGCATCAGCGTGACCCGGTTGAAAGCGGGTTCCTCCGGCCGCGGAACCGGTGGCAGAACGGCTGCCGGCGGCACGGTGTCGCCCCCCATCATCGGAGTCGGCGCAGGGACCTCGGTGCCCGCCATGTCCTCGGCGTCGCTAAGCGCGTAGATGTTGAACCCTGCCTCCTGGAACTCCGTGAACGCGAGACGACTGCCATCGCCCGCCACGGTGAGCGCCGGACTTACGTCGGTGATGCCGCTGACGCCGATGAAGAGATCCGTGACCTGCGAAAGCTTTTCGTCGTTGAGGTCGAGCAGGTAGATGTTCGGAATCCCCGTCCGATCCGAGATGAAGTAGATCCCCTCACCATCTGAGGTCCACTGCGGATTGATGTTCTTCGTTCCCTCCATCCGCGGTGTGAGGGTTACCTCACGGGTTTCAACGTCCATGATCCCGATGCCGTACGGCCCGTACTTCAGCTCGTCGAAGTCCGTCTCCTCCCCTCGATCGGTCGAGAAAGCGATCTGGGACCCGTCCGGCGAGTACGCCGGGTGCAGCTCCGCATACCGATCGTCCGTCAGCTGCGTCGATTCGCCCGTTTCGAGGTCGACGACGAAGAGATCCGATATCCCCCCAACCAACCCTGTGAAGGCGATCGTACGGCCATCGGGCGACCAGGTTGGGTTCGAGATTTCGTCGACGTCGGGAATCGAGATCTCACGGACTCTGCGCGCCCGGTCGACGTCGAGGATGACGATTACGTCCTTCCCGCCGCGCAGCGCAGAGAGGGCGAACTGCCGGGAGTCAGGAGACCAGGTGCCGGCGGAGGCGATGTAGCGCAGGCTCCCGAAGTGCGGATCGAAGGCCGCTCCCTCCTGGAGGGTACGAATCACCTCGCCCGTCTCGGCATCGGCCAGGTGCAGCTGGACCTCGATGAAGTCGAGCTCGGAGAGGAAGACGAGGTATCGCCCATCGGGCGAGAGAACGGGCGCCACGTTCATCCGCCCGCCCTCGGTCTCACCCGTGAGGAGCGGTTCGGCTACCTCACGCGCTTCAGGCCGGTCGGCGAGCATCGGGAGGTAGGCGCGACGAATCGAAGCGTGCCAGTCGGCCGACAGTTCCTCCATCGAAATGTTCAGGATGCGCTGGAAGGCGGCCTCGTAGGGAACGCCCTGGCCGGTCAGCTTCAGAATCTGGCCGATGGCGAGGTCGCCCCACGTCCCTCCGATGTAAGCCCACAAAGCCTGTCCCCAGCGGTATGGAAAGACCGACGGATCCCTCGTCATCCGATCAATGTCCGGCAAGTCCCCGCGGAGCGCACCGTCCCGCAACCACATCGCCGTATGCGGATCGACCGGCCCGACCGCCAGGTACTCCGCCATCCCCTCGATGAACCAGAGAGGAACCTGGAAGCGCTGGGCGGCGGCCTCGATGCCACCGCCTGCCCGACCCAGCCCGGAAATGTCGTACTGGAACGCGTGGACGAGCTCGTGGCCGAGGACGTGGTCGGTCTCCTCGTAGCTGTACGCGAAGGGCAACACGACCCGCTGCTTGAAGGCCTCGGTGACACCCCCTGTGCCCTCGCTGATCCCCCCACCGAGGATGTTCGTCTGCTGGAAGTGAGGGTGGGTCGCGTACATAATTACCGGCTGCCGGTCCTCGAAGGTGTGATCGAGGATCCGCGACAGCCGCGCGTACCAGCGCTCCGACATTCGGCCTATGTCGAGCGCCCCCTGTTCCTCTTCCGGATAGAAGTAGATGTCGAAGTTCTCCGTCTCCAGGATCTGGAAATCGAAGGTTCGATACTGGACCTGGTTTCTGCCGAAGTACTGTGCGTCGAGGCCCTGGGGGATTCCCACGATGGCGAGGAGCGCCAGCAGGGTGAAGTGCACGACGCGGGGGCGTCCGGAAATCGGCTGTTCCATGCGGATCCTCAAATCACTGTCGGAGTCGATGAGAGCCCTCCGGGATGAACATCGCCGGAGTAATCGACGGAGCGTTGCAGCGGTGCAAAGATTGACTGCGAACGAACGGCGCTACCGCCCCACCGTGGCCACAGCAGTATCCAATTGGAAACCGCTCGGCAAAATCCGGTCACGCGTCTACGGACCGGTAGAGAAAGCGTCATCCCGTGGAACTCGCTACGAGCAAGGATCGCGCCCCATAAGGCGAAGGTTCTGACAGGTACGACTGGTTCCGCTGCACGGATGGAGACTGGTCCGTCCCTTGCTCGTCAGGCCCGAGAGAACGTGCGAGGCGCCGGCCGGCCGCAGCCCGACGCGTTGACCCGGGAGGACGAGTGAAGCGCACAGGCCAACGAGACGACTCACAGGCAAGTAAGGAGCGGAGCGCTCTTCATGCGCTCAAGGCCTATCGAGAACGGCGGCGGAGACGTCGCGCCGAAGACACCTATTTCGGGAGCTCCGCCGCTTTCCGGTCGGCGATCGAGGAGGGAAGCTCCGTCACTGAACTCGACAGCCGACGCAGCTCGATCCTCGAAGAGGCAGCGCAGGACGGCATGCCGACCGAGCTCGCCGAACTGCTATTCGACATCGCCTGGGATGAAGGACTTGATCCGGCGATCGGTTACGAACTCGTCCGAACTGGCCTCGGAGTGGCACCACCGCCGGAAGGTCTCAGTTCGGCTCCGGATGCACCCGAAGTCGACAAATACTTTCCCGCCTGGATGTTCCCGGCGACACCTCCAGACCGATTGCTCAGGGAACGTATGCTCCGGGCCTCCTTTCGCCGACTCCATTCGCTACTCGGAACCGATGAAGACATCGAGCAGGCGTTCCGTGACTTTGCGAACGAGCCAGACGTCGGACACTACGGGTACTAGAAGGCCTTCGATAAATCGCGCAGCTCTGCGTGGTAACGGATGCTTCCTTCGGGCGCGCGCTTCCTCGCCGCTCCCT
>WHSP01000087.1 GCA_009380025.1 Gemmatimonas sp.
GGTGAAGATCGAGGTAACGCTCCTCCTCATAGGGATGGGTCGGGTCCCTGAGGTCCGGGCCCCGGGCGGCCGGCCCGCCGGCTGCCGATGCTCCCAAGAACGACATTCGGCCGGCGAAAACGTGTGTTTCAATGGGCCTCGCGGCCCTGCGGCTCTTGCCCCGACCCCATCCCCCGATCCATTGTGGCCACACTCCCTCTAAAATGGCTATGTCTTGCGTAAACAGCCGTTGCACGTTAAGTAAAAGGGCACCCCGCTATCCGTGCATGTCTCGTTTTGGTCTCCCGTGCGTTCTCGTTTGGAAGACCAGTGCGCAACGGCTGGGCGACTATCTGATTTTCCTCGCCGAATACGGCGCTTGACCGGCATATAGGTCCGCCCCGCGAGCCTCTGTAGCATCCAGGGGCAGCTTCGTCGTCCGTCCTCTCGCCAATCGCACCGGCGAGCATTTCTCAACACCCGGAGGTGCAAATTGGGTAGCTTCCCTGGTCAGCAAACCTTTGAGCCGAGGCAATCACTGCTCGGATGGCGAACCCCGCTCGCCGCAGCGGCTCTCTTCCTCGCGGCACTCGTTTCTTCCCCCACACTCTACGCACAGGAGGCCGGTACCGTCACCGGCCGCGTGACCGACGCCACCACGGCCCAGCCGCTCGCGTCGGCTCAGGTCTCCATCGCCGAGCTCGGGGTCGGTGCGCTCACCCAGCAGAATGGGCGGTTCATCCTGGTGAACGTCCCGGCCGGGACGCACACGGTTACCGTGCAGCGGATCGGATACCGCAACGGGACGAGTGCGGTCACGGTCACGGTCGGCGAAGCAACGAACGTCGACTTCGCGATCGAAGAAGAGGCGCTCGCCCTCGACGAGATCATCGTCACGGGTACGCCCGGCGGGACGCAGCGCCGCGCCCTCGGGAACTCGGTTGCCCAGGTCGAGGCCGCCGATGTCGTGGAGCGGTCCACGATCACCGACATGCAGGAGCTACTGAGCGCACGCGCTCCTGGTCTGACCTTCCAGACCAACAACGGAAACGTCGGTGCGGGATCACAGATCCAGATCCGTGGTGTTTCCAGCCTGGAGCTCGGCGCCCAGCCGCTCATCTACGTGGATGGCGTGCGGATCGACAACAGCGCGAACAAGGGTCCAGCCCTCGGCAATAGCGAGGGGGCGGCGTCCTCGCTGAACGACTTCAACCCGCAGGACATCGAGAGCATCGAGGTTATCAAGGGTCCAGCGGCGGCGACGCTGTACGGAACGGAGGCCTCGGCCGGAGTGATCCAGATCATTACCAAGAAGGGCCTTTCCGGCGCTCCGGAGTTCAACCTGATGATTCGGCAGGGCGGCAACTTCATGAGGGATCCGGCAGGGGTGCTCGGTACGAAGTACGCTTGTCCTGACACGGCGATTATCCCGGAAAGCGGGAGGGCATGTAGAGAGGCTGATCTCCTCTCTTACAACGCCTACGAAATCGCCAACGACTGGGTCCGGCAGGAGAACTGGAACGGCCAGGACGAGATCCTCCAGATGGGTCACGCCCAGGGCTACAACCTCAGCGTCCGTGGCGGCACCGATCAGGTTCGCTACTTCCTCTCGGGCGACTACTCGAACGACGAGGGCGTACTCTACTACAACTGGGATAAGGCGGTGCGGCTTCGTGGCAACGTAAGCGTCCTCTTCACGGAAGACCTCACGATAGACGTTTCGACCGGGTACACCCAGGGCGAGAGTCGCTTCGCCGACGTGCCGGGCGAGGGGAACATCTTCCACGATCTCGTCTGGAGCCGTTACAACTCATCAATATCGGAAGATCCGGCTACTATCTTCAATGATCGCCTTCCGTACGCGAGCGAGAAGGTGGAATCTCTCCGCAACTACAATCGGTTCACGGGAAGCGCGACCGCCAGCTACAACTGGAACTGGCTCACCCAGCGCCTGATCGTTGGTCTGGACAAGTCGTGGGATACGAACAGTCGGTTGATCCCGCTCGACCCGGCAGGCAACTACGAGGGGAGCTACGATGACGAGACCGGTACGGGCGGCGTTCTTTTCTATGGACGGCCGTCTACGACGAACGCGACGTTCGACTACGCTGCTACCGCGGACTATCAGCCGACGGACGCGCTGACATTCACGACGTCGGTGGGCGCTCAGTACTACTTCGAGGAGCTCGAGGAGATTACCAACACCGGCCGCGCGTTCGGTACGAACCTCCAGACGACGCTGAACCAGACGGCCATCGACCAGCTCACGCTCACCTTCGAGGACGTTCAGAACAAGTCGCTCGGAGTGTACTTCCAGGAGCAGGTCGGCTGGGCCGACCGGATCTTCCTCACCGGTGCCATCCGGGCAGACGACAACTCGGCGTTCGGCTCGGGGTTCGATCTGGAGTATTACCCGAAGGTCTCGCTGGCCTGGGTGCTCTCGGAGGAGAGCTTCTGGCCGGCCGGCGCTCCCATCAACTCGCTGCGGCTGCGAGGCGCCTGGGGTAAGGCGGGTCGCCAGCCCGATACGTTCGCAGGCGTGACGACCTACACCTCGTTCCAGGGCCCGGCGGGTCCCGGCATCACGCCGTTCACCCCAGGCAATGAGAACGTCGGTCCCGAGGTCAGCACCGAGATCGAGCTCGGCGTCGACTTCGCGCTTTTCGACGACCGGGTTTCCGGCGAGTTCACCTACTACGACCAGACGGTGAACGACGCCCTCGTCAATCAGGGTATCGCTCCGAGCCTTGGCGTTCCCGGAGACGTGAGCCTGAACCTGGGTGAGCTTGCCGTCAGCGGATGGGAAGCCACGCTCAGCTCTCGACTCTACCAGAGCGACAACGTCGCGTTCGATCTGAACCTGAGCGGAGACCATACCCAGAACGAGATCGTCTCGCTCGGTGAGGGTGTTCTGGAGAGTGACAACTTCCAGCTCGGCTTCCCCTACCCGAACGTCACGGGTACCTATCTCGACAGCGCGGCGGTGCTGAACACTGGCGTGTACGGCAACGCGTGGTGCGATCGGGGTACTCCCGAAGGCCGCCCGGGCGGCGAGAGCGTTCCCTGCTCCGATCTCCAGGGCTTCGAAACCTCACTACTGTATGGGCCCGCCTACCCAACGTACAACTTCGCGATCGCGCCGACGTTGACGCTGTTCAACGACCTTCAGCTTTTCGCGCTCGCTGACGGCGAGTACGGGCGCTGGGTCGCAGACGTCAATACCCAGTACGCCGGCGTGTACCGGAACACGCGGGCGGCTCAGCTGCGAACCGATCCGCTCTATCTGGCAGGGAATGCGGTAGGCGACGAGCGGTACCTGGGGCGGGTGCCGGCGGACCACTGGAAGCTCCGGGAGGTCGGCGCCCGTTACAACCTGCCGCAGTCTCTGGTGCAGCGGATGGGCGCCGACCGCGCCTCCATCTCGTTCAGCGGCCGCGACCTGCTGATGCTCTGGCAGAAGAGCAAGACCGATCTGGGCGGGCAGAAGATCCTCGACGTCGAGACCGCCGGTCCGACGACGGCCTCGGCCAACACGGCACTCTGGACGATGCCGTCGCTCGCCAGCGTGAGCGCGACGCTTCGCGTAAGCTTCTGATCCAGCCCACAATCGAACCGTGCGCGAGGTGTCCCGAGTGAAGTGTGCGAGGGGTTTCTGCCATCGCACACCGATCGGGGCTCGTCAAGGGACTACATGAGAAGAGGACAGTGCAGACAATGAACCTGAAGCAAATGCACGCCAGGGCACAAAGCACCTATCGCGTTCGGGGCTTCGCCCTCGGCCTCGCCATCCTGGTGGGTGCCGTGGGATGTGACAGCCTGCTCGACGTGGAGCTTCCTTCGTCGGTTTCAGGGGAGGCCCTCGACGATCCGGGTACCGCCCAGCTCCAGTTGAACGCGATCATGGGGCAGATCGAATGCGGCCTCTCGGCGTACCAATACCACGCTGCGGGGTACGAGGACGTGTTCGAGATGATCGCCGGCGCCTACGGCAACTACTCTCAGTATGCCGAAGCACCCGGATCGCTCGGGGAGGATGAACAGTGCGATCCCGATATCTCCAACTTCGACTGGTACGACCCGATGCAGATCGGTCGCGCATCGGCCAACCAACTCTACGACCGGATCCAGAACGTGTGGACTCCGGAGTCCGTAACCAATCGTGAGCAGATCCTCGCGCAGACCGCACTGTACAGCGCTGTGGCGCTCGAGACGTTCGGCGGGGTGTTCTGCGAGATGACGGTCGACGGCGGTCCGCTGATGACGCCGGACGAGACGCTTGCGGCAGCCGAGCAGTGGGCAACGACCGCTTTGGAGCACATCGGTGCTACCGGTGACTTCGAGTTGGCGAATGGTATTACGGGCTTCGACGATGAGGCCGGCATCGAAGAGTTCGCGCACGCGTTGCGTGGCCGCATTCGCTGGGCCCGCGGCAACTATGCGGGCGCTTCCGCGGACATTGCCATGGTGCCGGAGGGCTTCACTGCTTGGATTAGCCGGGAAGGTCGGCCGGAGCGTCGCAATAAGGTCTACTTCTTCTCCAACCCCGGCTCTGGTCGCGTGCTGCCCGCGCTGAACACTACCTTCTGGAGCGATCCGGACGCAGGTTTCCCGGGTTTCTTCGATCCCCCAGCCTACGCGGGTGGTGACTGGCCTAACCCGATTCCCTTTACGGGGTACCTCGATCTCGGAATTGCTCCCAACGGACGCGCGCTGACCGCCGAAGCGACGCCCTATCCGGTTACTACGGCAGCGACCGGAGCAGTCGCGGACAACCGGGTACCGATCCGCTTCCAGACGGTCGCGGCGGGGGGCACCGTCCTGTATCCAGTGCCGAACAAGTACCGCTCAGAGGGTGACGACATGCCTCTCGTGAGTTGGCGCGAGCTCGAGCTCATCATGGCTGAGATCGAGCCGGCGTCGGCCGTCGGGAGGGTCAACAATCTTCGCGCGCTCCATGGGCTTCCGCAGGTCACCTACGGCCCTGCGACAGAGAACGAGATCGAGAACATGATCATCGAGGAGCGCCGTCGGGAGCTCTGGCTCGAGGGGCGGTACTGGGTTACAAAGCTCCAGCACACCGACAAGCTTTGGTTCCCACGGGACTTCGGCAATTGGAACATCTCGGGTATTCCGTTGAACGGCGGTGTCCGCATCGCGATGCCCGAAAGCGAGTACATTCTCAACGAGAGTCTCGACCTTTCGGATCGCGGCACCATGTGTGACGCGTCGCAGGCGCCGATCATCATCGGCTGATCAGGATCTGGTTCGTTAGGCAAGGCTTCAGAGTTGACCAGTGATCACTCAGCTCCAGAAGTAGCCGAGTGAAGCCGGGTTCGGGAATCTCCCCGAACCCGGCTTTCTCATGGTGAGCCGTCATTCTGAAGCGTGCATTACTGCCTGCGTCACGAACCTGCTCATGAGTAGGCGAGCCCCACCGAGCTTCAACCAGACCTACGATGTCCCCGGGTGCGGCTCGGAGCCGATCGGGCTTGTCGGCGGGGGTGTCTCCTCCGGGTCTACCTGGATGGAATGCGGCTGCACGGCTTCGTCGACGAGTTTCCGGTGAACTGGATTGTCGGGATGGAAGTATACGCAAGTCCGAGCGAGACTCCGGCTGAGTATTCGTCCTCAGACGGATGGTGTGGGGTAGTGTTGCTCTGGAGCGGGTAACCCGACGAGCGTGCTCAGGGACGGGGTAGGGTGCAGGGTAGGAGCCGCTACGTGATCGCCGCCTCACGAGTCCACCGTTTACTGCGACCAGACCGGCAGTACGCGCGGGGTTCACACCCAGCCCGCAGTGTCTGCGCAGCTCACGCGTGCTTGACACGTGAGCGTATCTCCCTTGACATGGGTGATAATCACCCAGCTGATGGGTGATATGCACGCCCGGCACCTCCGCACGTTCCTGGCGGACTACCCCGAGACTGCTCCCGGTGCGCTACTCCTCTACGACGGTGACGAGGTCTTCTGGGTCGAGCGCGGCGTGCTGGCCGCTCCGTGGCACCGGGTGATCTGAGGGGCGCCATTGCCGCTTCTTCGTGTTCTGATCGTTCTTCAGCTCAACCAGACGCGGAATCCTGCGGTAGACCATCCCCGGATCCCAGGTGTCGGGCGTTGATCTCGACGCCGTCGTCTCGACGGAACGTTCGCTTCAAGCCGATGATGAAAAGGAACAGACTGGCAGCTCCCAGGGCGATCTTCACCTTCGAGACGCTCGGGTCCTCAATGTCCGCCACGAGCAGGCCCTCCAATTCGAGTGGTTTGTCAGGAGGGAGAAGGCAATTGCTCGGGCGCGAGCATCATCGTCAGCTGTCGCGATTCAATCCTACCGCTTCGGCTCTCGACGATTGCCAGATCCCCGAGCTCCTCGGCGATTTGGTCGAGCATGTCGAAGCCGAGCTCCGGACGGCGCATTTCGCGGCCGCGGTACCGCACCGTCACCTTGACCTTCTTCCCGGCCCCCAGGAAGCGGCGCGCGTGGCGTAGCTTCACCTGGAGGTCGTGGGTCTCGGTCCCCGGACGCAGTTTCAATTCCTTGATCTCGACCGTGTGCTGCTTTCGCTTCGACTCCTTTGCGCGCTTGCGCTCCTCGTACTGTACTTTGCCCCAATCCATCATCCGAACGACCGGCGGGCGGGCGTTTGGGGCAACCTCGACGAGATCGAGGCCGCTCTCGCGGGCGTTGTCGCGGGCTACTTCGAGGGGAACGACGCCGAGCTGGCCTCCTTCGGCGTCTATGAGACGGACTGGACTGATGCGGATCTGATCGTTGACGCGGATTCTCTGTGCGACGATGATGTCCCTCCCCTGTGGGGATGAAGCGAATGATCGCCCCTGCGGGGCGGGTATGACCTCAATCGCCTTACACCGGACGGCAAGGAATGCTCCGTTCGATCGAAGCCGCTGACCCCGACGGAGCGCCGTGAGGGGCGCGAACGAGGACACGGTTGCCACAGACCTGCGATCCCTGCTGGGGCCCGACAGTTCCCTGCTACCCTTTGCGAAGGCGATCGTGACGCAGGTGGCGGGTCACGCCGCGAGCGAGAGGTCGCGGGCGGAGGTGGCAGGACAGGCCGCGCGCGTTCTGCGAGGGGCGGCTTCTGCGCATCGCGTCTGCGCCCTCGAAGCATTGGTCAAGGATCCGACACTCCTCGCGAGCTTCTTCCAGAACGCGGACCTTCTGGATACCACCGTATCGGAGGGTGCGGCCGTGGCGGAGCTGGTGATGGAGGCCCTCGCGCGGGTGTGGGAGGAGCCGGATTGATGCACGAGCCTACCGGCCTGGAGGTTCGGGGGGTGCTCGAAACGTGCCTATACGCGGAAGAGCTGGAGGCGTCGGCCGGGTTTTACGAACGGGTGTTGCGACTTCGAGCCGTCTCGCGACTCGAGGGTCGCCATGTCTTCTTCCGCTGTGGCAGTGGAATGTTCCTGCTCTTCGATCCGAACGCGACGCAGACCGACGGCGGTGAGGTGCCGCCACACGGCGCCCGCGGCCCGGGGCACGTCGCGTTCGCCGTCGGGGCAGCGGAGCTTGGCTCATGGCGGGTCCACCTGGAACGCGAGGGTGTCCCGGTCGAAGCCGATGTCACCTGGCCATCGGGTGGGACCTCGCTGTACCTTCGGGATCCCGCCGGGAACAGCGTCGAGCTGACTACGCCGACCATCTGGTCGATTCCGGAGGAAGATGGGCTCATCGGTCGGCCCGAGGCGGACCCGTAGGACCTGCGCCGAGATCGCGCACCATCCACTCACGAAGGAGGAGAGAATGCCGACACGGAAGGCAAGCGCCACCTGGGAAGGTGGCTTTCAAGCCGGAAGCGGTAGTTTCAAGGGAGAGAGCGGGGCGATCGATGGGGCGTTCACCGCAGGCTCCCGATTCTCGGAGGAGCAGGGCTCGAATCCTGAGGAACTCCTTGCCGCGGCGCATGCGGCGTGCTTCAGTATGGCATTCTCCCTTCAGCTCGATCGTGCGGGTCATCCTCCGGATCGGGTTCATACAGACGCCGCGTGCACGATCGAGAAAGTGGGGGAGGGCTTCGAGATCACGACCATGAAGTTGACGACGCGTGGCAAGGTTCCGGGGATCGACGCCGCGGAGTTCCAGGAGCTCGCGAACAACGCGAAGGAAGGTTGCCCGGTCTCGAAGGCACTGAGTAGTGTCCGAATCGAGCTGGATGCCGCTCTCGAGTAGTGACGGGGTTGGCGGGGGGTAGCCGCGGGCCGCTCCCCGCCCGCTCGCCGTCATCCTCCTGGTACGGGCAATCCCTCGGTCTGCTCGTCGACCTGTACGAGCTCACGATGGCGGCCGGGTACTTCGAGTCGGAGGAAGTGGCGCAGGAGGCCGTCTTCACACTGAGCTTCCGCGAGAGCCCGTTCGGCGGAGCCTATGCCATTGCCTGTGGCCTCGATCCCGCCCTCGATTTCCTCGAACACTTTCGCTTCGCCGAAGACGATCTCGATTACCTCTCGACCCTCCTCGATCGGGAGCAGAAGCCGCTCTTCAAGCCGCGCTTCCTTGACCACCTCGCCCGCCTCGAGTTCCGATGCGATGTCGAAGCCGTCGACGAGGGATCCATCGTCTTCGCGCACGCTCCGATTCTCCGGGTACGAGGGCCCCTCCTGCAAGCGCAACTCGTCGAGACGGCGCTGCTCAACATCGTCAACTTCCAGACGCTGATCGCGACGAAAGCCGCTCGGGTTACCCAGGCGGCGGGTGACGAACCCGTCCTCGAGTTCGGCCTCCGCCGGGCGCAGGGCATCGATGGAGGCCTTTCCGCCAGCCGCGCCGCGTACGTCGGGGGATGCGTCGCTACCTCGAACGTTCTGGCCGGCAAGGCATACGGAATCCCCGTCGCCGGCACCCATGCCCACAGTTGGGTGATGTCGTTCGAAGACGAGGTCACCGCGTTCGAAGCGTTCGCATCGACGATGGCCGGCAACTGTATCTTGCTCGTCGATACCTACGACACCCTGGAGGGCGTACGGAACGCCGTCGAGGTCGGTCGACGCCTCCGTGAGCAGGGACACGAGCTCCTGGGAATCCGGCTCGACTCGGGCGATCTGGCACGGCTGAGCATCGAGGCCCGCCGCATCCTCGACCACGCGGGATTCCGCGAAACCGTGATCTACGCCAGCAACGAGCTCGATGAATGGGCCATCGAAAGACTCAGGGCTCTGGGGGCAAAGATCGGCGCCTGGGGAGTGGGAACTCGGTTGGTGACCGGGGGAGACCAGGCTGCCCTGGGGGGCACCTTCAAGCTGAACGCGGTTCGTAGCGAGGCGGGGGACTGGCTACCGAGGATCAAGGTGTCCGAGCAGACTGCAAAGGTCTCCGTTCCGGGCGTCCCGCAGGTTCGGCGGTTCTCGCGCGGCGGCCGGTTCGTCGGGGATATGATCTATGATGAGCGCATGCCGCTTCCCGCCACAACCAGCATGATCGACCCAGCGGATCCCGGCCGTCGAACGACCTTCACGGACGACTTTGAGTTCGAGGACCTGCTTCGACCCGCCCTCCGCCGAGGCCGCCGCGCTCGTCAGGCAGATTCGCTCGACGCCGTGCGAGCGCGAGTACAGGAGCAGCTAGCCTGTCTCGGCGCGGACTACAAGCGCTTTGTCACCCCGGACGCCTACCCCGTCGGCCTCGAGGAAGGCCTGAACACGCTGCGATCCCGGATGATACACGACCCGCGGAAAGGTCACCGATAGCAGTCCGCAGGCCGATCGAGGCCGTCGCGGGAAGGTCAGCGCCAGGACGGATCGATATCGTGTAGCGTTCACGATAGGTGCTTGTGCGGATCCCGTGGCCGTACACGTCCCCGCTCCCGTAAGCCCCTTCGCATCGGGAACGTGCACGTGTAAGTGTACAGCGACGGGGAAAGGCTCTCCTGGGTGGAGTGGTGATTCTTGGTCGAACCCACAACTCCAATCAGGATAAGCCTTTCCGGTTTCAGTTTGATGAGGTGCCCGTAACGATCACGCTTGTTTGAGGCCTAGGCCGCGTGCGCGCTTCCGGTTCCGTGCCATTTCTCGAGCCACTTTCGAGCCGCGGGTTCCGTCGCCAACAACCGAAGCAGTGTGTTCGCTGCCATGTTCGGACGCACCTGCCCGTTCTCCCAACGCACGACCGTATTGCGGCCGAGACCGAGCAGGTCTTCAAGCTCAAACTGCGTAAGTTGTAACTTCTCGCGAAGCGCGCGAATCTCTTTCGGCTTTAGCCGGTCCTGCTCCTCGAGCGCGGCCTTCGCCAGTGCCTCGGCGCGTGCCATCTGCGGTGGCGCGTAGTAGGTCTCGTCGCATGTGGGACATCGATAGAAGTCATCCGCGATCATGACGCGCCGCCGGCGGTACACGTAAGCTCGTCGCCTCTGGGTGCGATGAGCCATGCCTTCACCACACACCGCACACGGCTCCTCCACGGGAAGCTGGTTCAGATCGGAGACCGTCATCATTCAACGCTCCTTGAAGGAAATCACCACTACGAATTCCGCCCGGCTAATCTGCAACTTCACGTATAGCGAAACTCCCGCACGTTGAGGTCGATAGACGTCTTGCCAGAGTCCGGGTATCCGTTTGGCCGGCATACTTTTGTAGAACTCGACCCTCCGGAGCCTGAGCACGCATTCCGGATGTCCTTGAACGTGAATCCAAGCTGCCCCGCACCCAACGCTGCCGTCCGGGTGATGCGGAACCGATCCCGCCGCACCAGCTCATGGACCGTTTGCAGGGCGTAGGTTGGTCCCGGGCTTGGCATCTTGGAATGTAGCATTGTGTTATATACGATGCCAAGCTCATCCTGCATCTGTCGAGGGAGGACAATGTTGGCAGCGCAGGGCCAGCGGGCTGGATCCGGAACGATCGCCGCGCTACCAGGGTTGTAGTGGAGGCGAGCTATCCGTAGTTCTCGGTCACAGTCCGCATTGCCGTTGGTGAGGCAACCCTTTCTCGGGAGCCGACCATGAACCCATCCCTCATCGACCGCGCGCTTGCCCTGTTGATTCGCCATCCTACGGAAGCTGGCCACGCGGGTCCGGACAGCGTGCGGCTGAGCCGTCAGGAAGCCCTGGAGAGTTGGGAGCGAGATCCGGCGAGCCTGAGGGGGGTGGATTTGACGGGGATCGACCTCAGCGAGATGACCCTCAGCGGGGCGGATCTCAGCGGTGCAATCCTGCGTGATGCGATCCTGGTGGGGACGGACCTGCGCGGGGCGAACCTCTCGGAAACGAGCCTCTCGGCGTGCGATCTATCCCGGTCGAATCTGACGGGTGCGAACCTGCGGAATGCGAACTCACTGCGTGGCGAGGGAGACCACCGCCCGCTGAAGATGCGAAACGCCATCCTTGCGGGCGCCGACCTGCTCGGCTGCAACCTCGAGCATGCTGACCTGCAGGAGGCGGAGCTCGACGGCGCATTCTTGCGGGAGGCCAATCTCCACGCCGCCAGGTTGAAGGGAGCTCGATTGGAGCGAGCCGACTTGCAGGGAGCGAATCTCCGTCATGCTTGTCTCGAAGGCTGTCATCTCGCGAATGCCGATCTGACGAATGCGGATCTGACTCGCGCCCAGGCGGCTCGTGCCGACCTCAGCGACGCTACGATGCGGCGAGCGAAGCTCATCCACACAGATCTCCGCGATGCCGATCTTGCCGGCGCCAGCCTCGAGGAAGCTTTTCTGATCGAGGCCGATCTACGAGGTGCCCGCTTGATCGGCGCGGACTTCACCGACGCGGACATGGATGGCGTTCGCCTTGACACCATCGACCCCACGGAAGTCGATTTGAGCCGAAGCCGAAATCTTCCGTCATCGTCATGAATTACAACGGGGCCTCACGCGGAGACGCGTTGGTACGGAGAGAAGAGAAACCCCTCATCGACATTGAGGGGTTTTCTTTTGAAGGTATATTGGGGCGTTTGTCACGACTTCGTGCCTCCGCGGGTCTCCGCGCTTCCGCGTGAGACCCAACACCACCCGATTCGATATGAAAGTTGAACCGACTCGGAGCCTCGCCGAGCTGATCAGGGCAGTGCCCGACTTTCCGGAGCCCGGAATCCTCTTCCGCGACATAACACCGCTCCTGCTGGATCCCGTCGCGATGTACGAGGTGGTAGCTCGGCTGGCCGAGCGCTATTCCGGTCGCGGGATCGAGAGAGTGGCGGCCATCGAGTCTCGTGGCTTCCTTTTCGGCGCTCCGCTTGCCCTGACGCTGGGGGCGGGTCTGGTGCCGGTTCGGAAGCTGGGCAAGCTTCCCCGGGCCACCCGGGTGCGCGAGTATGCGCTCGAGTACGGCACAAACCACCTGGAGCTACACGTCGACGCGATCGAGCCGGGTCAGCGAGTCGTGATCGTCGACGATGTGCTGGCTACCGGAGGAACCGCCCGCGCAACGGTCGATCTCGTGGAAGAGGCGGGAGGGCGTGTTGATGGGGTCGCGTTCCTCATCGAGATCGCGGGCCTCGGAGGGCGCGCGAAGCTGAGCGACCAGGAGGTCGTCTCGCTCCTCGAGTTTTGAGGAGAGTCTACGCATCAGAACTGGCGTGCCCTGCTCTCTCGTTTGCGGTCCTTGTGCTTGCGCCGCTCGGCCGCTTTCGCCTTGGCCTTCCGGGCTTCGCTCGGCTTCTCGTAGAAGCGCTTCCGGCGCATGTCTTTGAACAGCCCCGAGCGAATCATCCGGCGGCGGAACTGCTTGAGTGCCCAATCGAGTCGGTCGTTCTCACCGATCTGGATCTCAACCACGAACTCTTTCTCCGACGTTGTAAACGGGGAAAACGAGGCCGCGAGAGGGCCTCGAGGTCTGAGCGCATGGACCAAATGGAGGGGCTCGCCAACTAGAAACGCAGTGTAGGCGCGGTATCACGGGATGTCAATGAAAATCGCGCTTCAGCGCGGGTCTTGCCGACCGCCCTCCGAGGGACGCACGACGAGGGTGTGATCGGAGGGCGTTTCATCGCTTCCCCGGGCGGCCAATCCGGACTCTCGCCGGTCGTAGAGATATCGGAGCTCGCTCGGCTCGAGGTAGAGGATACGAACGGCGACGGCGATGACGGCGAGAAGCGGTGTCGCCACGAAGAGGCCGAGCAATCCGAAGCCGACAGCGAGCATGAGCTGCCAGACGAGGAGGGCGGCCGGCGGAATGTTGACGGCCCGCCGTTCGACGAGCGGAACGGTCAGAGCGCTTTGAATCTGTTGTAGAACGAAGTAGAAGATGGCGACCCAGAGGGCGGTCGACGGAGAGATCAGGAATCCGGTTACGATGGCTGGGGCGGCGGCGATCGTGGGCCCCAGGTTCGGGATGAACTCGAGTACGGCCGCGAGCGCGGCGAGGGCGAGGGCTCCGGGAATCCCGAAGAGCTCGAGCCCGATCCAGACCGCCAGTCCAACGGCCACCATGCTCGCAGCCTTGCCCAGAACCCACGCGCTGAGGCTTCCAGCGACCTCGTCATAGACGCGAGCGATCCCCGCCCGACTCCCCGGCGGCGCCATTCGGATCACCAGATCCCGGTAGACACTCGGCTGATATGCCAGGAATATTGACAGGATCAGGACGGCTGTGGATCCGATGAGGGCACTGATGAAGTTGAAGGCGAGTGGAACGAACCGCCCCACGAACTCGCCGATCTGTGTATTGACCGTCTGTACGATCTCGTCGTCGCGCTCGATGCCGGTTCGGTCAGTGAGCCAGATGCCGACCTCGTTGAGGGCGTTCGGCAATTCTCTGGCAAGCTGACCAACCTGATCGAGGACCTGCGGGATGATCGCCACCAAGAGCCCTGCCGTCACGGCCAGGAAGACGACGATTACCGAAGCGAAGCTGACCTTGTACGGGATCCAACGGGCGAAGTAACGAGCGGGAGCGTGCAGCACGATCGCCAGCAACATGGCGATCAGCGCGATGAAGATGGCCGTGTAGACCATCCAGAAGAAGCGCCAGAGAAAGACGAAGAGCGTGCCCAGCAGAAACAGCTGCACGACATCCGCCGTCCGCCAGGTAACCCTTCTTACGACGCTATCCGACACAGGAAGCAGTGAACAGGGATCAGGAATTTGCTGCGTACCGAGCCCACGTCATCAAACCGAGCTCCCAGCAGATGCAGGACTCCAGCCAATTTTACCGCAGCGACGCAGAGAAGGCAGAGAGGCCGATGATTCACCCGTGCCCTCGGCGTTCTCTGCCTCTCTGCGGTGATTTGTCGTTGCTATCCGCGGAAGACGGAATCGACCATTCGACGGGCGGCTTCGGCGGCGGATCCGAAGGTTGTCCGTGCGCTCTCGGCGTAGGATCGGCCGGCGGCGGCGAGGTCGTCGAAGTAAGCGCCGGCAGGCTCACCGCGTCGGTGGTAGTCGCCGTGGAGGATGCGCTCGTAGGCACCGCTCTGGAACCAGTCGCGCATCTCGGCTACGCGGAGGACGGGGAAGGGGTGATTCGCTCCGATCAGATTGAGGACCTTGAAGACCTGGTCAGCGAGGTCGCCGCTACTCCGGTATTCATCGGCCTGCTGGATGAACTCGGGTAGGCTCGTCTCGGCCATCTTGCCGCCGCCGGCGAGCTTGAGCATCGCCCGCATGCCGACCTCCGGCTGCTGGACGGAAAGGATCCCGGCTCGATCGCTCGATAGCTCGGCCTTACGATACCACTCGAGCAGCCCCACGAGGATCGCCCGCGCGGCCAGCCCAACGACCGGGAACCCGCGTTCGGCGAGTTGCAGGAGGATCACCATCATCGTCGTATAGAGGACGTGGCCGCTCATGATGTGCCCGATCTCGTGGCCGAGCACGAACTGCAGTTCATCGTCCTCCATGAGGAGCAGCATCCCGGAATTGATGATGATGAACGGCTTCTCCATGCCGTAGGCGCCGGCGTTCACAACCGGCGTCTGGGAGACGTAGACCGGGTAGACGGCGGGCGCGTCGAGCGCAGCTGCAGCCTGGCGATAGAGGCGATCGACCCTTGCGAACTGGGTCGGTGACGCCTTGACGGCATTGGCCTGAAAGGCGAGCCGGACCGGCTTCTCGCCGAAGAAACCGAAGAGCTTTTTCAGGACCTCGTCGAAGGCTGGCAGCGTCCGAAGGGCGTTGAGCGCTGCGCGGTCGGCAGGGTGCTCCCAGGTTCGTGGGTCGATGTCGGTGAGCGTCTTCAAAGCTGGATCGGCCATGGGAGGAGAGGTCTAAGGTTCAGCGCGAGGCCCAGATAGGATCGCTCGCTACCAGAATGTACGCCGGGGACCGCGGCGGGGTTTCAGTGCGGCGCGAGATGCCGAGCGGCCCTATCGATCTGGGCGCCTTTCCGACCGCTCGGGATGCGGAACCCCTTCGAGAGGCTGCGCAGGTAGGAGCGACTGAACCGGCCCGGGAATTGTTTCCCATGCGTCGAGCTCCTCAGCGTAGTCGAATCCCCAGCGCGCTCCCGTCTCGCGAAGGCGTCGCTCCAACCAATCGGGATGTCCGAACCCCACCCCGTGGAAGTAATGCTCCGCGAGCTCGGCGACGGCGCTCCGGTAAGGGGTGACGTCCACACCCACTGCGGGAACAGAAGAGTGCACATCGCGTATCGTAAAGACCGGCACCGGTTTGCGGTGCGGAGTCAACGGGTCGACTACCTTGGCGATCCGGGCAAGTGTGATCGCGTCCCGGAAGATCCTGCCACACGCCTGGTGATCCGGGTGACGCGTCCCGCGAACCCACCCCTCGCCCCAGGTGATCAGGCCGTCGGGCTCCAACTTGCAGAGAAGCCGCGCAATCTGAGCCGCCGCTTCCCGGTCGGCGACGATGGCGGTGTCCGGGAAGTCGAGGAAGAGGGCTTCCGCGTCGAGGATCTTCGCGGCGCGATGCCCCTGCTCCTCCCGCCTCTTGCCGACTTCGCGGGTGGGAAGCGGCCCGAACGCCTCCGTCTGCTCCCCTCGGGTGAGCCAGACGATTACGACTCTGTCGCCCCGTGCTCGCTGCGCAAGGATCGACCCGGCAACTCCGAGCTCATCATCCGGGTGCGCGAGCCCGACGACAAGCGTCTGTTTACTCAACTTGGTCGTTGATCGGATCGGGTTGCGGAATCGTTAGCCGAGCTCGAAGGAACAATCGCATTGAAAATTCTGTCTACAGGTCAGGCACCCGTGGATGATGGTGGGGGTAGCGGTCCGCGGGCAAGGGAGGGTTCGGCTGGGGTGCGATCTGTGCTCTGTCGTGGGCAGGTGCGCGCTCTGATCGAGGCATGCAGTACGGTTACCCGTTGCCAGTTACCGGTAACGACTGGCACGCAGCAACCGACAATTCAACGTCCAGCATTCACCGCAGGCGCAGAGAAAGAAGGCGTTTCTATTAACTCTGGGGACTCCGCTACTCTGCGGTAACATATTTTGCCGTTTGTAGTTAGCCCTAACGACAACCTCCTAGCAATCGAAGCAGCAGAAATGAAGTTCCGCTTTTCCAAACCTCGGATGGATCCGCAAGGCCGCTGGGCCTACCTCCTCGTACTCTCGATGCTGGTTCCGATCCTCGCATCCTGTGTTTCGACCACGGCGGTTTCGTCGGGAACACGAGCGATCTCCGCGCCGGCACCGGGGGGGTCGGGAGTCGACCTGCTCGGAATCGAGCTTCGGCCCACGAGCCCCGAGCTTCTGGGACCGGCCGTGTACGATCTGCCGATCGAGGCGAATACCTGGGTCGAGTCGGAGATGCAGTTCCTCTTGACCGAACGCCGGGAGGTAGTGGGCAACTGGATGCAACGCGGGAGCTTCTATGCCGACTTCGTACGGCAGGTGTTCCGCGAGGAGGGGGTGCCGACCGACCTGTACTATCTGGCGATGATCGAGAGCGGGTACGTTTCGGTGGCGAGGAGTCGGTCCGGGGCCGTCGGGATCTGGCAGTTCATGCCGGCGACGAGCCGGGAGTCCGGCCTTCGGGTCGACGAGGCGGTCGACGAGCGCGTCGATCCGGTTCGCTCGACGCGCGCCGCCGCCCGGTACCTGAGATGGCTCCATGGGATCCACGGGGACTGGGAATTGGCGGTCGCTGCCTACAATGCCGGCACCGGACGGATCTCACGCGGACTCGAGAAGTATCGCGCCGTCGACTTCTGGGATCTGGCCCGCCGCGGTGATCTCGCGGCCGAGACGCGGCGCTACCTGCCTCGACTCTACGCCATGACGATCATCGGCCAGGACCCGCGCCGCTTTGGCTTCGAGCCTCCCTCGGTCGGCGGCTTCTCATTCGATAGCCTGCACGTTGAGCGCTCCATTCGACTCGACGACCTCGCTCGGGCGACCGGACTGGATCCCGCTCGAGTCACCGAGCTGAATCCACATCTCCTCCGAGGCACAACCCCGGCGGGAGGATACTGGGTCTGGGTTCCAGCCGGGCAGGGGCAGCAGGCGCAGCGGTCCTACGTCGCGTACGCTGCTCGTCTCCCACGCGAGGAAGCGACCCATACGGTGCGCCGGGGGGACACCCTCAGCGGTCTCGCGAGGCAGTACAGAACCACCGCTGAGCGCATAAGGGAGGTCAACGGTCTGACCGGATCGCTCATCCGTAGCGGGCAGCCATTAAGGATCCCACAAGGCGGGGGAAGTGCCGGCAACCCGAGCCAACGAGCCACCCGTATCGAACATCTCGTACAGCCAGGGGATACACTGTGGGCGCTCGCCCGGCGCTATGGTACGACCGTCGAATCAATCGCGGCGACGAACGGAATCGGCAACCGGCCGATCGTGCCGGGACAGAGGCTGATCATCGGTCGATGATGAACTGCGGTTGCCGGTTGCCAGTTGCCGGGTACCAGCAGTCCGACGAACCACCTTCTTGACCGGCACCGGCACCGGCACCGGCACCAACACCGGCAACCGGGGGGCGTGGGCGGCCGGGCGGGCTAGAAGGCTGTTGAAAACAGGCTGCACGAGGCCGAAGAGAAATCGTGCAGGTCAAGGCGCGCGACGAGCCGCGAGTGAGGCGT
>WHSP01000088.1 GCA_009380025.1 Gemmatimonas sp.
GGTGAAGCTTGGTAAAACGCGTAGTTTTAGGCATTTAACCTGGAAGATCGAGCTTTTCTGCCCAGGTTGAGTGCAAAAGCGCCCCTTTGGTCGTATCTCTCTGACGGTGCGGGCATCTGCCAATCTGCAAAAAACCTTGAGAGCAATGTTGAAGCGGTTTACGGCCGGACGGGTTCCCGATCCGGGGGTGGAGGAGCTGTTCTCGATCGAGGCCCGATGGCAGGCGTGGTTGGAGGTCGAAGCCGCGCTGGCTCAGGCCCAAGCCGAACTCGGTCTTGTCACTTCCGAATGCGCCGAAGCGATCGCATCGGCGTGCGATATCGAAAGCCTCGACCTCGAGCGGATACGCAGCGGTGTCGATCGGATGAGCCACCCGTTCATGCCGCTCGTCGTGGAGCTGAGTCGGGTCGTCGGCGAGCCTCATTGCGACTGGGTGCATTGGGGGGCGACCACCCAGAACATGACCCAGACCGGCGACGTGCGGATCATCCGAAAGGCCCATCGGCTGCTGCTCGGCCTGCTGGGCCAGGTGATGGGGGTGATGGCAACGCTGGCGGACCAGGGTGCGGAGATGGTCATGGCCGGGCGTACCCACGGCCAGCACGCCGTACCGATCACCTTCGGTTTCAAGGTGGCCGGGTGGATCGACGAGATGGGCCGCCACGTCACCCGGATGCGTGAGGTCGAGCCGCGGCTGTTCGTGGCCCTGGTCGGCGGAGCCGCTGGCACGTTTGCGTCGTGGGGCGAGCAGGGCCCTGAGATGCAGCGGAGAGTAGCCAATCGTTTGGGCCTCGCGCCGATGTCGGTCGCGTCCAGGAGCGTGGTCGATCAATTCGCTGAGCTGGTCTGCGTGCTCGGCCTACTCGGCGCGACATGCGGGAAGATCGCGCGGGAGGTGTACATCCTGATGAAGACCGAGTACGGGGAGGTCGAGGAACCCGTGCCCACGGGTACCGTTGGAAGCTCGACCATGCCGCAGAAGCGGAATCCGCAGCTCTGTCAGGATATCCTGGGCATCTCCGCAGAGCTACGGGCCCTCGTGCCGCTAGCGCTGGAGGCGGTTCAGAGCGAACACGAGGCGGACCACACCCCGACCGTCCTCTTCGAGACGATCGCTCGAGCCATGACCCTTTCCGGAGACGCGCTCGTTAGGGCACGAGTCATCCTCGGCGGGCTGCGGCTGAATCCCGGCCGAATGCGCTCGAACCTGGCGCTGTCGGAAGGGATGATCATGGCGGAGGCCGTCATGCTGGAATTGGGACGGACCATCGGCAGGCAACGCGCGCATGACGTGGTGTTCGATGCGACTCAGGCCGCCGCCTCGCAGGGCGTATCCTTTGTCGAGCTGCTGGCGTCGGATCCCCGCGTTGCTCCGCACCTGAACCAGGACGAAATCGAAGCCATGCTGGACCCTGGCATCCACACCGGCCTATCGGCGTCGATAGCGCGCGAGCAGGCGGAAATCGCGCGGCGCCTCGCGGCCGAGGTATGCGCCTACTGCGACGCAGCTCCCGGAATCGAAGTCAGAGCGAGGTGAGGGGCGGGCTCCTCACGATGAAACGTGCGCAATGAACGGCAGCAGGTCAACTCAATCCGGCAGCGTTGTTCAAGGAGTAAGCACGAGTGGCATCAGCAGTACGGCCACAAGTGTAATCAGCACGACGGCGATGATGTTCATCCAGAACCCTGCCTTGACCATTTGCGGGATGCTAAGATAGCCGGATCCAAAGACGATAGCGTTTGGCGGCGTCGCCACCGGAAGCATGAACGCCATGGATGCTGATAGGGCGGCAACGGCCATGAGGGTCAGCGGCGCGATGCCGAGCCCCACTGCCACGCCCGCCATGATCGGCATCGCCATCGTCGAGGTGGCCGTGTTGGAGGTCATTTCCGTAAGGAAGATGAAAAGAGCGGCAATGGTGACGAGGATAATCACGGCTGGGACTGCGCCAAGGGCGCCCACGCCCGTCCCGATCCAGGTCGCAAGCCCAGACTGATCCATCCCCCGGGCGAGCGACAGGCCCCCTCCAAAGAGAAGCAGGACGCCCCAGGGAATCCGTCTGGCCGTCGGCCAGTCCAGGGCGAACACGCCCGTCTTTCGGTGGACCGGTATCAGAAAGAGCGCGAGGGCGCCTGCGATCGCAATGGTGGCGTCGGTCACGAACGGCAGGAACGATTCGATGCCCGGAAGCGTAAACGATCCCAATGGCTTTGGCTCCCGAAATATCCAGGCTAAAGCCGTGAGGGTGAAGACGACGGCCACCACCTTCTCACCTCTACTTGCCGGTCCCATGTTCCGCCGCTCGTCCTCGAGCAGTGCCTCGGCATTCCCCGCTAGCTTACCGGGAGGATAGAGGATCCCCACCAGGAGCAGCCATGCAATCGGCAGCATGATGGCCGCCACGGGTACACCGACCCTCATCCACTCGACGAATCCGATCTGAATGCCCAACATTTCGCTGGCTGCCCCCGCCATTACGGCATTCGGCGGTGTCCCGATCAGTGTAGCGGCCCCACCGATCGACGCCGCGTAGGCCGTGCCGAGCATTAGCGCGATTCCGAACTCGAACGGCCCCTCCTGGTCGGCCGGGCGGAACATTTCACCCAGGGCCAACCCGATGGGGAGCATCATAGCCGTAGCGGCCGTATTCGAGATCCACATCGAGAGGAATGCGGTGGCCAGCATGAAACCGAGCACGAGCCGGCGTGGGCTCGTACCGACTGCCGAGACGATGGCGAGTGCGAGTCGACGATGAAGCGCCCAGCGCTCCATAGCGAACGCTATGAAGAACCCTCCCATGAAGAGGAATATCAGCTCGTTTGCATACGGCTCCGCTGCGCTGGACATGGTCAAGATTCCCAGCATCGGAAACAAGACCAGCGGCAGCAGGGCGGTGGCCGAAATGTGGATTGCCTCCGTCATCCACCAAATCGCCATGAGAACACCAACGGCCGCCATTCGCCAACCCTCTGGGGGGAGTCCTTCGGGTGCGGGTAGGATCAGCATGATCAGGAAGGCGATGCCGCCTCCCAATAGACCGGCCCACTGAGATCGTTTCATACCTGAATTTCCGGATGGCCCTCCCTCTCGACCACCCGGCCCGCCCGATGCGGCTGCCTCATTCACGTCCGGCGAACGGTCGGCCATAACTGGACTGGAAGTCACGCTCCGCCTCCGTCTACTAGTTGCGAAATCCAAAAAAGTCGTACCCCTCGATCGACTCACCAAGGACCGTGCTGCCGGGTGCTGACGCCTCTCGGAATCGCTCTTCTATGGGGGAATCACCGCGCACGGGCAACACGGAGCACGAGCGTGCCCCGCAAGAGGGGTTGCGAATGAGGTGGCTGAATTTGGCGGAGAACCAAGGTAAAGGTTCCCTCGAGATAGTCAAGTCGTCGCGGATGCGGCTCACGTTGCGACCCCCATCACCGTGCCCGACCCGTAGCGTTGGTAAGATCGAGTGGTTCGAGCATTCCATCTTTGTAACCCGTCGCAGTAGCCGCAGAGCGCGTTGGTGTCCCGGGGATTTGAAGTGTGGAGTGCCAAGGAAAGAGGGGGGATCGGCTACGTGGAAATAGAGAAGCAAGCGATCATCGCGTACCTGGCGGGCGAGGCCGATGAACAGGAGTGTCAACGGCTGGCCGACTGGTGCGCCGACCCGGCGAATGAACGGGAGTTTCAGCGAATTTCCCAGTTCTGGGCGGCGGTAGACGACTTCACTGGATGCCCAGAAGAGGTGGATCGACCGCCCGCCGAGTGGATTGTGGAAGCAGCGACGGATAGAGGCCAGCTGGACACGGCGCCATCGGCTGAATCGATCGTCGAACGCAAGCGTCACATCCCATATATCAAGCACGGTAACGGTCCAGCCCGGCCATTCCGGTGGCCCCGTCACGAACCATCGAAGCGCATCCGATGAGTTCATCAAGACTCAACAAGAGTCCATTGGAGCGCCCGACGGTCTGATCGCCCGATCGGGAGGCGATCGGTCGATGACTGCACGATCCAAGAAGGCGGAGCTCGGATCGAGCGGAGGAGTTCGGTGCCAGTGGATGCTTTCGATGAGGCGCTTCGACTGAATCTACACGGCACGGTGGTCCCCTCGATGGTTTTCGGTGAAGTCATGGCCGATCGGGGCGCGGGAAGTATCGTGAATATTTCCTCGATGGCCGCCACCCGGGTCCTCAGCGGGGTCATGGGGTATTCGGCAGGCAAGGCGGCAGTCGATAACTTCACGCGCTGGCTCGCGGTCGAGCTCGCGCGGAAACACGGCGAATGCCTCCGAGTGAACGCGGTCGCACCGGGATTTTTCCTGGCGGAGCAGAATCGAGCCGTGATGTTGAACCCGGACGGCAGTTTCACGGATCGGGCAAAGAACGTGATCGCCCACACACCCATGGGTCGCCTCGGGAGCCCAGAGGAACTGACGGGCACCGTGCGCTGGCTGTGCAGCGATGCCGCCTCGTTCGTGACCGGCGTCGTCGTTCCGGTCGACGGCGGCTTCAGCGTGTTCTGCGGGATTTGATGCGCGAGCAAGGGAAAGCAGGGGCCGCATGTTGATGACCTTCCGATGGTACGGCCCCGACGACCCGGTGCCGCTCGCGCATATTCGCCAGATTCCGGGGATTCAGGGGGTCGTTGCCGCTCTGTACCACCTCCCTGCGGGGAAGGTCTGGGCGAAGCCGGAGCTGGTCAGGCTGGGTGAGCTGATCGAGGCCGCCGGCCTTCGCTTCTCCGTTGTCGAGAGCATTCCAGTCCATGACGACATCAAACTTGGCCGTCCCACGCGGGATCGATTGATCGAAAACTACTGCCAGAGCGTCCGGAACATGGGCGACCTCGGCATCGGTATTCTCTGCTACAATTTCATGCCGGTATTCGACTGGACCCGCACGAGCATCGATCTGCGGCTGGAGGACGGCTCGACCACGCTCGCGTACGACCCAGACGAACTCTCTCGCGTCGACCCTTCCCGCGGCCCGGCTGCCTTGCCGGCATGGTCGCTGCCCGCGAAAGAGGACCTTCCCGGCCTGCTGGCGGCTTTCCGGCAGCTGGACGAGGAGCGACTCTGGGAGAATCTCTCGTACTTCCTGGAGGTGGTTGTTCCCGTCGCGGAGGCGGCGGGCGTGCGAATGGCGATACACCCGGACGACCCGCCCTGGTCGGTCTTCGGGTTGCCGCGCATCATAACGGACGCTCCGGCGCTCGAGCGCCTGGTTGGACTGGTGGACAGTCCGGCGAACGGTGTGACGTTCTGTACCGGATCGTTAGGCACCCGTCCGGACAATGACCTTCCGGCGCTGGTTCGGCGACTCGGGCCGCGGATCCACTTCGCTCACTGCCGCAACGTTCAGGTCACTGGGGAGAAGCGGTTTTTCGAGTGCCCCCATCCTTCGCGCTGGGGGAGCGTCGACTTTCTGGAGGTACTGAGAGCTTTGCGAGACGTGGGATTCGCCGGACCGATGCGACCCGACCACGGGCGGATGATCTGGGGAGAGGTGGGTCAGCCGGGCTACGGGCTCTACGACCGGGCCCTGGGTGCGATGTACCTTCAGGGGTTGTGGGAAGGTATCGATGCTGAGTTCGATGCGACCGGTATAAAGTCCCCGGCGAACGTGGCGGACGCGGCGGCGCTGGCGTGATGAACGTAACCGAGGAGCTGGAGCGTCTGAGAATCGTGCCCGTCGTGGTCATCCGGGATCCGCTCCGGGCGACTCTGATGGCACGGGCCCTCGTCGATGGAGGTCTTCCGTGCGCCGAGATCACCTTCCGCACACCCGGTGCCCCGGAGGCTCTACGCCGGATAGCCGCGGACAATCCGAACATGCTCGTGGGAGCCGGGACGGTGCTCAACCCCGGTCAGGCGGCGCAGGCGAGGGATGCCGGTGCCCGCTTCATCGTTTCACCCGGGTTCAACCCCCGCGTAGTCGATTACTGCCAGGAGCATGACATTCCCGTCTATCCGGGCGTGTGCACTCCCTCCGAGATCCAGTCAGCGCTGGAGAAAGGGCTCGAGGTTCTGAAGTTTTTTCCGGCGGAGCCGATGGGAGGGCCCCGTTTCCTCAAGGCGATCTCGGCGCCCTTCCCGGGGTTGCGGTTTATCCCCACGGGGGGGATCGGGGTCGAGCACCTGCCGGGCTACCTCGAGCTGGGCGAGGTAGTTGTTGCCTGCGGAGGGTCCTGGATCGCTCCGGCGGGCTGGATCAATGCGGGGTCGTTCGACCGGATCCGTGCCGAGGCTGAGCGTGCCGTAGCGGTTGCCCGAGGGGAGCGCCCCGAGAATCAAGCACCTGGAGCCGCGACAACGCCTGCGATGTGGAATAAATGACGACACCACGGCGGGTGGTTACCCTCGGCGAGATCATGCTGCGCCTCAAAGCGCCCGGGCACGAACGGCTCCTTCAAAGCCCACGCCTGGAAGCGACATTCGGCGGCGCCGAGAGCAACGTCGCCGTTTCATTGGCCAACTACGGCTTGGATGCCGCCTTTACCACCATGCTCCCCGCGAACCCGATCGGCGACGCGGCGATTGGTGAGCTGCGGCGCTTCGGCGTCGACACGGGCCTGATCTGCAGAGGCGGCGAGCGCGTCGGCACTTACTACCTGGAGACCGGAGCCAACCAGCGGCCGAGCCGCGTCGTCTACGACCGGGCGTACTCCTCCATCGCCACCGCTCGCCCCGAGAACTTCGACTGGGACGCGATCTTTTCCGGGGCCGACTGGTTCCATATCAGCGGGATCACCCCCGGACTCAGCGCCTCGGCCGCCGACCTCTCATTCGAGGCCGTCCGCCAGGCGCGGGCGCACGGGGTGACGGTCTCGTGCGATTACAACTACCGCAAAAACCTCTGGAAATATGGTAGGTCCGCCCCCGAGGTGATGCGGGAGCTGGTGATGCAGGTTCAGGTCGGAATCGCCAACGAAGAAGACTGTCAGCGCTCGCTCGGGATCGAGGTCGACGTCGATGTCGAAGGAGGCCTGCTCGATCGAGAGAGGTACTGCCAACTCGCGGAAGGGGTGCTGGAGGAATTCCCGAACCTGGAGACACAGGTCATTACGCTGCGCGAAAGCAGGAGCGCCGACGAGAACGGCTGGGGCGCCTGCTTGCACGACGGTCGGGATTTCAGGTTCAGCCGAAGATACGAGATCACCGACATCGTCGATCGAGTTGGCAGTGGCGACTCGTTCGCAGCAGGCCTGATCTATGGGCTCCTGGTCTACTCCGACGCTCAGCAGGCGCTCGAGTTCGCTACCGCCGCTGGTTGTCTGAAGCATTCCATCCCGGGCGACTTCCACCGGGTCGCGGTGGCTGAGGTCGAGAGGCTGATGGAGGGTAGCGGGAGCGGTCGGGTCCAGAGGTGAGGATTGGGTAAACCGTCGCCTTTTCGGGGGGAGTGTAGCGGCCGAATGCGGAATCGCGTTGCTCCGCTTGGGGCGCGCCTCGAGTCTGTTCGCTGCCTTACTGCCCGCGCTTCGTTGTGATCAGGACGACGCCGTTCGCCCCCCGGCTCCCGTAGATGGCCGTGGACCCGGCGTCCTTCAGGATATCGATCCGTGCGATGTCTGCCGCGTTGACAGCCAGGAGCGCCGATCCGGCCGGCGCGTTGATAGGGAGTCCGTCGATCACGTAAAGCGGTTCACCGTCCGCTACCAGCGATGAGGTTCCGCGGATTCGAAGGGAGATGCCGCCGTTGCTCAAGCGCTGAACGTACACGCCCGGGAATCGTCCTTCGATGAGATCCTCCAAGCGCGTCACTTGCTGTCCCTTGACGTCCTTCTCCGACACCGACGACACGGCCCCAGTCACCTCTGAGCGATCCTGGCTACCATAGCCGATTTCGACCTGATCGTCGGGGTCGCCTACGGTCGAGGGTTCCGGATCCGGAACGCTGGCGCATCCCGAAACTGCCAGAAACGCGATTGCGATGGCGGTGCCTCGAGCCGGGCGTAGCGAAGCGCTCAACGCGCTCATACCTATCCTCCCCGTATGTCCGATTTCCGGCTCGCGACAATCGCATCGACCGTTGCCGACGGGAATCACTCCCTCGAGACGTCGTACACAACCAGGTGCAAGTACGAGACCTCGGTTCTTCACGTGGCCGACATGCTGCTGGAACTGAAAGCCGATATCGATCTCAGCGACGGCTTGAAAGGGTGGTACTGTGAAAGGGCGCGCTTGATAGGCCAAGATGAGCTTCTTGCGATCGGCACTCAATCCCGCTCGAGCGCGATCGCCGGGTTCAGACGGAGTGCGCGCCGGGCCGGCACCAGTGTCGCGACCAGCCCGATCGCGGCGAGCGTGCCGCACGCGATGGCATACGCCCCGAGATGTAGATGGGTGACACCGAACAACATGCCTTCGAGGAACCGGCTGAGGGCGAGTGCGATCGGAAGCCCGACGGCGACGCCCAACAGGACGGGGCGAAGTCCATCGCCCGCCAGCATGCGAAGCACCCGGTTTGCCGGAGCACCGAGGGCGAGCCGCACCCCGATCTCGTGCGTTCGGCGGCTCACCAGGTAGCCGACCACACCGTACACGCCCAGCCACGCCAGGAGCGCAGCGAGTCCGGCGAACATCCCGACGACTCCTGCCCTCACGGCAGGAACCGCTACGGACCGGGACAGTACGCTCTCCAGCGACTGAACCTGAGGGAGCGGAACCTCTGGATCGAGCCCTGCGAGCATGCTTCGCATCGCCGCGATGGTCGAGGTGGGTTCGCCCTCCGTCCGGACGATCCACGTCATGGCGTGGTACGACGGCGGCTGGTGGTTCGGCGTGTAGAACATCGGCACGGCTTCGGGCTCACGCAGATCCAGGTGCTTTACGTCTCCCACGATGCCGATGATCTCTCGGGATGCCGGCCCCCCGACGCACAAGAACGGATCGATCTGCGGACAGACCTCGAGGATTTCTTCGTCCGGGACCCCGGCGCTGAAGGTGATCCGCTTCCCGATCGGATCCTCTTGTGGCCAGTATCGTTCGGCCATCGACTGGCTGATCACTACCACGAGCGGCGCATCCGTATCGTCTCGCCGGTCGAACGATCTCCCTCGGAGGAGGGGGATTTCCATCGCCTCGAAGTAACCCTCCGTTACGGACCTGGCCTGCGCAGATGGACCCTCTCCCGCATTCGGGATGGGCCGGTCATCGATCAGGAAGCCGCGGCCGTCGTAATTCGAGGTCAGCGGAAGGATGTTGATGGCGCCGGCCCCGATCACTCCTGGTATGGCAAGAGCGCCCTCAGCGATAGCGTCATGAAAAGGAATCTGTGTGCCTTCCGGATAGCGGGCGAGCGGGGGAGCAATCTCCACCCCAACGGCCCGGGACGGCTCGAATCCGGTCGAGACTCCCCTCAGGTTCAACAGCGTTCCGATCAGGAGGCCCGCACCGACCAACAGCACGACCGAGAGCGCGACTTCCGCAGTTATGAGAGCGAACCGTGACCGGCTGCCCACCGCGCTCGCTCCCGATCGTCCGCTCCTGCCGATTGTCTCGGCCGGCTTGTGGCCCGCTAGGGTCAGGGCGGGGATCATCCCGAAGGCGACGGCAGCCACTAGCGCGATCGCCGTGGCGAAGGCGAGCACGGGCATGTCGACTGCGATGTCGGACGCGCGCGGAATGCCCGCGCTGGATAGCTGCTGGAGCACTCCCGTGGACATCATTGCGACCATCAGCCCTGCCAGGCCACCCAGCAACCCGAGAACGAGACACTCGGTCAGGAGCTGCCGAACAAGCCGACCGCGACCGGCTCCGAGCGCCGCCCGCACCGCTAACTCGCGCTCACGGCTCGCGCCTATCGCCAGGAGCAGATTGCCCAGGTTGGCGCACGCGATCAGCAGCACGAACGCGGCTGCGCCGAGCAACACCAGCAACGTGACGCTCGACTCGCCGACCACATCCTCATGCAGCGATCCGACGAACGCGCCCCGCTTCGTGTTGTCTTCCGGGTAGTCTCGCTCGAGCCTAGCCGCGATCGTCGCCAACTCGGAACGGGCCTGCTCGACAGTCGTTCCCGGTGCCAAACGGCCCACCGCACGAATGAAGTGTCCGCCCCGATTGAGATCGGCTTGATCGAACCGATAGGGCGTGAACAGCTCCGCTCGACGGTCCGTTCGTTCCTCGACGTGCCGGAACTCCGCAGGTAGTATCCCCACCACCGTCGTCGGCACGGCGTTGAGGAGGATGGTACGCCCGACGATATCGGGGTCATTCCCGAACATCCGCCGCCACAATCCGTCGGACAGGACGACGGCCGGATCCGCCCCCGGGAGATCCTCTTCAACCGTGAAGAGCCGGCCAATCGCCGGTCGCACTCCGAGCGTCGCGAAGAAGCCCTCCGTGACGTCCACCCTTCCCAGTCGCTCTGCCCGTCCGGCGCCGTCGCTGACCGTGGCGGGCCCGATCCACCCGTGTGCGCCCATCCGAGTCAGAGTCCGCGAGTCTCGCTGCAAATCGAAGAAATCTGCCGGTGAGAGATTCGTACGCTCTCCGGTGCCAAGGTTCGTGCCCTGGATGCGAACCAGTCGGTTCGGCTCCTCGAACGGAAGCGGACGCAGGATCACCGCGCGAACGACAGAGAAGATCGCGGTGTTCGCCCCGATCCCGAGCGCCAGCGTGAGCACGGCAATCGTCGTGAATCCGGGTCGCCGGATGAGCCCCCGCAACGCGAATCGTACATCCTGGAGGAGGGTGGCCATGGCTTCGTTGGGACGGTGAGGTCGCAGGAAGGGGATCCGTAGTTCCAACTCGAGATCCAGTTCGACCGGCTTGCCTGCTCGAATTGGTTGGCGTGGCGGCGCCGAGACCAAGGGAAGGATCGTTCCTCGCCCGGAAGATTGCAACAAGTGCCTCCCAACGAACATCTTGCACGCTGCGCGTCAGACGTGCGATACAGCGGGCATCGTGCGCTCCAGAAGCCCGAGCGCAACCGGAGTGGTTTCTTGGCACATCCTTGACAAATCAACGACCGTTGATACATACTCCCTCTATGCACTTGACGATGTCCGACCTCCAGCAGGCGTCCCGCCTCTTCCAGGCGCTCTCCGATGAGACGCGGCTTCGCATCGTGCGGACGCTGGCCGGGGGAGAGCGGTGTGTCTGCGAGCTACAGGAACCGCTCGACGCCTACCAATCCCGCCTTTCCTTCCATCTGAAGAAGCTCAAGGAGGCGGGTCTTGTGTCGGATCGCAAGGAGGGCCGGTGGGTCTTCTACGCCCTTCGTCCGGACGCACTCGAGGAGTTGCGCGGCTTCCTCACCGATCTCGAGGAGGAAGTCCCTTCGCCGGGATGTTCAGTCGATGGCTGCTGCGCGTGAGCGGCCTCTTTTTTTTGACCCACGTATCAATTTTCTTTGATGGAAAGGAGCGGTGACAAAATGAGTACAGAGCTGAGGCAGGTAGTGCGGGAGAAGTACGGTCAGGCCGCGACTCGGGCGGCGAGCGGGCAGAAGGGCAACTGTTGCGGGACGGGATCATTGGACTGTGGGGACCCGATCACTCGGGACCTCTACGACGCCGTGACGGCCTCGACATTACCGGAGGAGGCGGTACTCGCCTCGCTCGGATGCGGTAACCCGACGGCGCTTGCTGAGTTGCATGAGGGGGAGGTGGTGTTGGATCTCGGTTCGGGTGGTGGCATCGACGTCTTGTTGTCGGCACGGCGAGTCGGATCGACGGGTCGGGCGTATGGTCTGGATATGACGGATGAGATGCTCGCCCTCGCTCGCGAGAACGCAAGTCGGGCGGGCGCCGAGAACGTGGAGTTCCTGAAGGGCGAAATCGAGTCGATCCCGCTTCCGGATGATAGCGTCGACGTGATCATCTCGAACTGCGTGATCAACCTGTCGGGAGACAAGCGTCAGGTGCTGAAGGAGGCGTTCCGGGTTCTGAAGCCGGGTGGCCGTTTCGCGGTGTCGGACGTGGTGGTACGGGGGGAGGTTCCTGATGAGGTGCGTCGCAGCGCGGAGCTCTGGATCGGATGCGTGGCGGGAGCGCTCGAGGAGCGAGAGTTCGAGCGGCTGTTGGCGGAAGTCGGGTTCGAGGGGACGGAGATCGAACCGACGCGAACGTACGACCTCGCCGACGCGCGCAGCATGCTCGAGGAGGCCGGTCTGGACGCCGACGAGGTTGCGAATAACGTTGCGGGTCGGTTCATGGCCGCATTCGTTCGTGCCAGGAAGCCCGACGCAGCCGCCGACCGGAACGCGGCGACGTCGTGCTGCGGTCCGAACTGCTGCAGCTGAGCCACGGGGCGGTGGCGGTATAGACGAGCGCGGAATCGGCCGAGTGGCCCTTCATCGAAGATTGGCCAATGAGATACGCCTTGCTGAGTGACGTTCACGCCAACCTTCCGGCGTTGGAGGCGGTCATTGCGGATATCGGTCGTCGCACAGACATCGATGCCACGTATCACCTGGGCGATCTCGTCGGGTACGGGCCGTGGCCGAACGAGATCGTGGACCTGATGCGGGACCTGGGGATCGGTGGGGTAGCAGGGAACTACGACTCCACGATCGCCACGGGATACGAGCACTGCGGCTGTCGATACGAAGACGCGATTCAGCAGGAGCTCGCGCACCTTTCCTACGAGTGGACTCGGCGGACCTGTAGTCCCGCCACGGCCCGATTCCTAGGTGCCCTTCCGTTCCGTATCGATCATCGCCCGGACGGGGGACATCGGCCGGGGCCGTCGGTGATCCTGGTACACGGTACCCCGACGTTGAATACGCTCTACTGGAGCGCGGACCGTTCGGAGTCCTTTTCTCTGAAGCTCGCCCACGCGGCGGGTGCCCGTGCGGGAGACGTGATCTGCTTCGGCCACACGCATGTAGCATGGGAGAAGGAGGTCGGGCGGATCCGGATCGTCAACACCGGTTCGGTAGGCAGGCCCAAGGATGGAGATTGGCGGGCCGGCTATGTGGTTCTCGATATGAGTCGCGAGGCCCCAGCCGTGGAGTTCGTTCGGGTCGAGTACGATCTCCAGCGGGCGGTCGCCGGGATCAGAAAGAGTGACCTTCCCGATGAGTTTGCGGCGTACCTGGCCATGGGCGGACAGGGGAACCTGATCTCACGCGAAGCCGCGAAGCTCTGATCGAGGAACTCCCTCCGGCTCCACGTGAGGCTCTTACAGGGGGATCGACCATTGAAGCCGGATCACCGGCTTCTCGGCATTCTGGGGCAGGAAAGTCTCATCGATGCGGTTGTCTGGACGGGTTCGGTGATATCGCACGACCTTCCAGCCCGCAAAGCTGCCGATGGCTGCTCCGATCACGATGTCGCTCGCCCAGTGCTCGTTGTGGTACATTCGGGAAGCGCCGATGAGCGACGCAACACTGTAGAGTGCGACCCCGATTGGTACTCGCAGTTCGGGATCGATGTAGGCCATCTCGTTCGTCATCGCTGCCGCCAAAGCGAACGCCGCGGTGGTGTGTCCCGATGGGAAGGATCGGTACCGACCGTCCAGGAATCCGCGAACTAGGCCGACGTCGAACGGGCGGGTGACATCGACTGCCGGACGAGCGCGCCCTACCAGTCCCTTCGCCAACAGCGTTGCCCCGACGGCAAGGGCAATCGCTTCCGTCGCGTGGAGCCCAACCGCCGCCATCTCGCTTCGCTCGAGAAAGTGCCCTGCCGCGTACAGTGACCCCGTCACACCGAGCGAGCCAGGGTAAGCGAGGAAGCGAAGGAAACCAGCGCCCGCTCGAAGAAGGGGATCGTCCTGGCGAGCCGAATCCTGTACCACCTCCGCGAGGGCGACATCGGCCGGCACCAGACTGATGGCCCCCAGGAGGAATCCACCGGCCAATAGCGCGTCTCGCGACGTGAAGAGGGGTTCCGGCGTTTCCTGCGCCTCCAGAACCCCCTGACTGGCGAGAGCGACCAGGCAAAGGAATAAATATCGGATTTCTCGCTGCCGCATTACGTCGATATCGAATGGACTCTCGTGAACGTGTCCGAAGGCGGGCCGAACACTGGTTGACGACCGCCGGCGACACGGATAACCTCGCAGGGATGGTCTTGCAAGGCGTTCGCAAGGTCGTCAGGCGGATTCCTGCAGTGCAGGAACTGAAAAGGGACCGGTGGAGGCCGCTTTCCAGCGGTGCTCCACCGATCCCGTTCTTCTCAGCTCCGAACTCTCGACAAACGGCCAGCGACCCTGGTCAGTGCTTCGCGGTGGCCGAGGCTCCCGCTCCGGCGGCACCCAGCGACAGCCCGAGAGCCAAGAGCGTCCACCAGACGCCGTGTGACGTGGTCTTGGAGACGTCCTCCGCGACGCCGTAGGCGCGCTGCTGGACGGTATCGACCCCGGCTCCGACGCGTTCCTGGACGCTTGCGACCTGCTCGGAGGTCATGATCGTTTCCACCTCGGCAGAGATGAGACCGACACCCTGTCCGATCTCCGCGACGACGATCTGGCGCGTCTGGGGATCCGACAGGTCGATCGCTTCTGCACGCTGTTGGAGGGAATCGGCACCGACTGCGACTCGTTGACGAGCTTCACCGGCTCTCGTCTCGGCTGCGCTGACCACTGCCTCCACGGAATCCGTGCTCACACCACTTCTTGCGGCGATCGCGCCGACCAGGAGGCTCCGCTGCCTGGGGTCGCTCAGATCGATCGCCTGGATTCCCTGTGCCACACGGCCGGAGGCTGCTCCGATCGCCGGACCCACGACTTCGGTGGCAGCGGTGCTGGCCACATCGACGGTCGCCGACGCCGTCCGCCCGACAATTCCGAGGGCGCCGCCAAGCAGGAATCCCATTCCGTTGATCACGAGCCAGAGCGTCGCGACCGTCACGAGCGACCAGAGGATGGCGCCGTGCAGGAAGCCATCCCAGGGTCGGAGGTACCCTGCCAGGTGACCCGTCGTGGCGCCGCCGAGGAACAGGGCGATCAGCGCCGAAACCGCTGCCCAGATCCCGATTCCGGTCGCGACATCACCGACGCCGGGGCCTGCCCCGCCGGGACTCCACGCGCTCAATCCGATCGCGACTCCGATCAATCCGAGCACCAGGTGGGCGCCCACCGCCACGAAGAAGCCGGCGAACACCGCTCCCCAACTCAGACGGCCCCATCCTCGCTGGCCACGGTTGATCGGATCGCCTTGTCCACGCTCGATGCCATCGTGTTCGATCGACATGTCCGCCATGGGAAACCTCCATCACACGTACATCTTTGGCTGAGACTCCCAGCCAGTTACCGTACAACCGACATGGAACCCGAACCAGAAAGGGCAAGAAAGCGACCAATCTGTGGCCATGGACCGATCAGGCACGTTTCTTGGTCCCGTTGAAGCAAGCCGGGGTCGGGCACCATGGCAGGTGCCCGACCCCGGTCTCGATCCCCTCCGAAAATCTCTATGTCACAACTTCACGGCTCGACGTTGACTCGCTGGTACGCATTCGACCAGCAGCACTGATCGCCCGACGAGCTGTCGGGAGCTCGCCAGTTGTCGACCTGCGCCCGAACGAGGTACTCGCCCGGGGCGCTGAAGGTCGCATAGACTCGTGCGACGCCTGCTCCCTCCGGGACCATCACCTCCTCCGGGCCCGGCGGCGGGCGCGGGGGGCCTTCTTCATCCGGAGCCTCTTCCTCCTCTGGCTCCGGCGAAGATTCATGTCGGCTGAACGTGATGTCTCCCTCGGGCGGGCTCTGATGTGGGCTCCAGACAACCCGCAGGGACTTCGCCTCTTCGAACCGCGTATCATCGGGGTCCCTCTGCGACGGATCACTCGTCCAGACTTCCAACGTGAGCGGCTCTCCAACCCGGGCGTCGATCGTTTGATCCGCGAGGATTCCGCTCGGATCCGACGCCGTCGGGCCGTTCTCGGAAAAGCCGATGTGGGGCGGAAGTGATCCGAACGGTCGAGGATTCCGGTCTAGCTGATAGGCGTGGGACGTAGTCCGGCCGGGTACCTTGTTGACCTCGCCGTTCTCGTTGGCGATCGTCCACCAGACGTCCGTTGCCTCCATCCCTGGCGGAAGCGTAACCACGAAGACGCCGCGGTGTCGCCCGGGAAGGAACACCGTGGGTTGCATACCGCTGAATTGGGCCGGCTCGATCGAGTTGTTCTCCCCGACCTGAATGTTGACAAGATTCTCTTCATTCCGGTTCAGGTAGCCGAACGAGATCGTGTGGCTGCCGTCTTCGTTCGCATACCAACCCTCCAAGAAGGGAGCAATGCTAAGGCCGGTCGAGGGCAGGGGCACGAGCGGCAGGTTTTGGCCGGCTACCGTTGGCGGGCCGAGCGTGATCATCACGATACCAACGCCGGCCAGGAACAAGTGCTTCCTCATCGAGTTCCTCCTCATACGATCGGGTTCCATCATCTGGCGCGCGAAACGCCGCCGCATCGGCGGCTCGGGGGTCGATGGCGGTCAGTGAAGTGAGACTTGGCCTACCCTCGAGGGTAGGTAGGACGAAGACGGGGACCGGCCAGCGCCGCCGAATTGTCAGCGGGCCACCGATCCCCGTGCGCGTCGCAAGTCAGAGTCCGACTTTGTGGTTTGCCGGAGCTCTCAGTTTCGAGTGGCGGCGACGGTGGCTCCTGCCTCTTGCTCCTCCGTCTCTTCCTTCTGCTCCCGCTCGTCCAGAAGCTTCTGGTATCCTTCCTCGTCGAGGTGGGTCACCGCGATCCAGGCGTGATCCATCTCGTCGGCCGTCCGGCTGCCGCCGTCGACCCACATATCCGGATCCGGGTTATTCGGATTGCCGGCCGTGTTGTCGTACCACTGCTTCAGCACGAGCACCGCCCCGGTAGGAAGCAGCGGCGCCACGTCCGCCTTGTAGTTGTGGCTATGATGCCACTGCGCGCTCCAGTTGGAGACCATACTGATCACGTCGGTGCGTCCCGTTTCGGGATAGAAGATCTCCATCGATGCGTGACGCAGGCGCAGGTGCCCGTGGGGCTGGAAGCTGTCGATCCGAACCGGGTGGTCGAACACATGGTGGCCCTGCGTCATCGTGGTGCCGTGGGGCGGGATGACCAGCTCGCCTTCATCGATCCCGTAGAGAGCGAGGTCCTGCTTGAATTCGCCCTCGTAGCCTTCGGGATGGAGCCAGATGCCGATCTCGACCACGTTGTCCTCGACCGTCTCTCCGACCGCGGTCTTGCCGATGCCCCCGGGATAGAAGTGGATGTCCCAGAGCACGTAGCCGTTCGCCGGGGCAACGCGGCAGACGCCGTCGGGAACGATCTCACCAATCTTACCCATCGCGTATTCCGTCAAACGGTCCGCCGCCTCGAACTCGCCGTCCTCGTCGCGGAGCTGGAACGTCGAGTTGGCGTGATGGACCACCGTCTTGGCGTCGCCGGACGGCTTGACCTGCACTGCCCTGATGCAGCGATCCTCGGTCAGTCCGGTGGGCACGTACGGCCGATGCCACATGTCGTTCCCGTCTGCCGGGACGTCGATCGGAGTCGACGAGACGATCAGATCGGGAGGTCCGAACCGATCAGCGAAGTTCCACGCATCGGGATCGGACAACTCGAGAGGAGGCACCTGGGCTGGGTCGCCGAGGGGTGCTCCGTTGTTCGCCCAGGCGACGACGGTGTTGATCTCTTCCGGGGTAAGGCGCCAGTCGTGCTCCAGCTCCTGTATACCTACCTCGCGGTCGTACGCGTACGGCGGCATCTCGCCCGCGGCCACCTTCTCGGCGATGAGCGGAGCGAAGGTCCGCACCAGCTCGTACGAGGTCAACTCCATCGGCCCGATTCCGCCTGGCCGGTGACAGCTGACACAGTTCTCGTTGACGATGGTAGCTACGTCACTCGCGTACGTGATCTCATCGAGTGTGACGTTTCGGACGAAAGTGGCCGCGTCCTGCTGAGCGATGGCATCTGCGGCGAAGGTGAGGGCGGCCAAAACCGCGACGAGTG
>WHSP01000089.1 GCA_009380025.1 Gemmatimonas sp.
AGCAATGGATTGTCGGCGCGGCGATTGGAGCGGCCGCAGCGGGATCCAAGGCGATCGCGCGACTCCCGTCGATGGCCCAGATCTATTCCATCGAGTTCCTGTTCAACCAGGCGGGCAAGCTGCGCTCGATGACGGGAGGCCAGGCGAGCATGCCCTTTGTTCTGTGGGTCGATGGCGCGAACCGTGGACGCGGGAGCGCCGGACAGCATACGGACGTGGGGTCGGAAGCCCTCTTTGCCCAGCTCCCCGGGATCAAGGTCGTCGCCCCCAGCGACGCCTACGATGGCAAAGGGTTGATGATCTCGGCGCTTCGGGACACGGACCCCGTGGTCTTCATGGACTATCCGGAGGTCCGCAGCGGTGAGCAGCCGGACGTTCCCGACGAAGCGTACGAGGTGCCTCTCGGCGAAGCGGTCATTCGGCAGGAAGGAAGTGACCTCACGGTGATCGCGTGGTCACCCGCGACGGTCGAGGTCCGCCAGGCACTCCCCGACATTGCCAGTGCGGGGATCAGCGCCGAGTTCATCGATCCGCGCTCCCTGAAGCCGCTCGATGTGGAAACGCTCGCCCGCTCGGCGCGCAAGACGGGTCGCGTGCTGGTCGTCGACCATGGGTACTACACCGCCGGCTACGGGCAGCACGTGATTGCCGAGATCGCCCAGGAGGTTCCCGGTGTCAAGGTTCGACGGATCGCCTTCCCGGACGTTCCTGGACCCGGCGCCGCGGGGATGATGGGCTGGCTCCGGCCCGACGCCCCGAAGATCGTCGACGCCGCGCGTCAGTTGATGAGCGCGTAGCGGTCCACACTCCGCCCAGGGGTGGGTTTTGTCGTACATCGGTGTCCTCCTACTCCCTTAGTTAGGAGAGCGGGCGGCCCGTGCGCGTCGCACCGATCTCTCGCAAAACCTAGAGGCGGCTACGTCCACCCAAAGGAAGAAGGAGGTGCTCACAAAAAAACACTGTGGAAGCTCGGAAAGGAGATCGACCGGAAGTCTCCATGCAACCGGGCGATGACGGATGCTGGCGAACACGATTCCTCCAGATCAGGAAGGTGACAAGTGCCAGGAGACCTTCGGTCATTCATCCGTACCACAGCAGCCACCGTCTTGTGGCTTGCGTCCGCTTCCGTCGTGGAAGCACAAACCGGCACCATCACGGGCCGTGTCTTCGATGCCCGAACGTTGCAACCCCTTGCATCGGCCCAGGTATCCATTCCCGACCTGAGCATCGGGGCTCTCACCCAACAGAACGGCCTCTTCGTCCTGGAGAACGTACCGGCCGGCACGCACGCGATCAGCGTTCAGCGCATCGGGTACCGCACGGCGGGTGAAGCTGTGACGGTCGCAGTCGGGCAGACGGTGACCAGCGAGTTCGGACTGAGCGAAGAAGCACTCGCGCTCGACGAAGTGATCGTCACCGGGACGCCGGGCGGCACGCAGCGACGTGCGATCGGGAACGCGGTCGGCCGAATGGAGATGTCCGAGGTGAACGCGCAGGTCGCGGTCCCGAGCCTCCAACAGGCGTTCAGCGGGCGGGTTCCTGGCCTCCAGCTCAACAGGGCGAGCGACAATCTCGGGACGGGGTCCAACATTCGGATCCGGGGAATCTCGACTTTCTCGCTCTCAACGAACCCGGTCATCATCGTGGACGGCGTTCGGGTCAATAATTCCTCGACGGCCGGGCCGAACGTCGGGCTTTCGGCATGGTCGACCCAATCCGACTCCCGGGGCGCCGGCGAAGTCAATCTGTTGAACGACTTCAACCCGCAAGACATTGAGAGCATCGAGATCATCAAAGGGCCCGCGGCCGCGACGCTGTATGGCACCGAAGCCTCGGCCGGAGTGATCCACATCATCACCAAGCGGGGACAGACGGGCGCGCCCCAATTCGACCTCTCGATCCGACAAGGGGCGAACTTCGTCACGAACCCCGCGGAGAAGACCGGCACTTTCTACATCTGCACCTCGCAGCCGGACCCGCCCTGCCCGGAGGAGGATCTCTACCCGTACAACATGTACGAGATGACGAACAAGTACATCCAGGGCGAGATCACCCTCGAGGACGGCTCACCGGCCTTCTGGCAGCCTTGGGGCACGGAGAACCTGTTCCAGTACGGCCATGCGCAGGAGTACAACCTGGAGGTCCGGGGCGGCACGGACCGGTTCCGTTACTACGTCTCCGGCAACTACTCCGACGACGAGGGCTACGTCTACTACAACACGGACGAGCGAGCCCGCGTGAGGGCGAACCTGAACCTCCAGCTCAGCGACAACCTGGCGTTCGACCTGAGCAGTAGCTTCCAGAACGGGTTCACGCAGTTCGACAACCCGAGTGGTGAGGGCGGCCCGGTAGTCAACTACAAGGCGCCGATCTACCAGTGCGTCCTGGGCTTGCAGGACATGGGGCCGGCGCAGCGGTACTGCCCGCGTACGCTGGGCTACTGGAACCAGCAGCCGGTGGACTTCATACCGCCGGCCGGCGCTACGCGCGACTTCAGCCGCTTCGTCGGTGGGGCGACGCTAACGCACACCTTCCGCGACTGGCTGACGCAGCGCGCCGTCTTCGGCTTCGATGGGCTGTGGGAGAAGAACGAGAAGTATTTCCCGCGCCACGAGGAGCCTACAATGCCCGAGCAGGTGGACGGGACCGTCTGGTACGCCACGCCGATCCACCGGAACATGAGCCTGGAGTATGCCGCGACGGCGAGCAACGCCCTGAGCTCTGCCTTGAGGCTCGAGACGTCCGTCGGCGCGCAGTACTACACCCGCCGGTACGAAGCCTTGTCGACCGAGGGCCGGGACCTGGCGACGGAACTGTCGAAAACGATCAATCAGACGCCGGTCGAGCGCTTGGTCCTCGACTACGCCCACACCGAGGAGCGGTCACTGGGCCTCTTCGTTCAGGAGCAAGTGGGCTTCAACGACCGAATCTTCGTAACGGGGGCGCTGCGCTTCGACGACAACTCGGCGTTTGGTGCGGACTTCGACGCCCTGATCTATCCGAAGGTCTCCGGCACATGGGTCATCTCGGAGGAGCCGTTCTGGAACCTGGACGCCGTGAGCCAGCTCCGTTTGCGTGCGGCCTGGGGACAGGCCGGCCGGCAGCCGCCGATCTTCGCCGCCCGCAACCGCTACCGCGTGATCCGCTCGCCGGACGGGGGCGGCGGTATCGCGCCGATCCAACCCGGCAACGCGGAAGTCGGCCCCGAGGTGAGCAGCGAGCTCGAGCTCGGGTTCGACTACAGCCTTTTCCAGGACCGGCTCTCCGGCGAGTTCACCTACTACACCAAATCGACGAAGGACGCCCTGCTGAGCGAGGGCCTGCCGGGCAGCCTCGGGTTCCCGGGCTCGTTCATGCGGAACCTGGGTGAGATCAAGGGCTGGGGGTGGGAGGCCATGCTGAACAGCCGCATCTTCGAGTCCCGCGCCCTGTCGTTGGACCTCCAGCTGAACGCGTCGTACACGATGAACGAGATCATGGATCTCGGTTCGTACCCGGGCACGACTGAAATCCGGCTCGGTTACCCATACCCGAGCGTGATCACGCCTCACAAGATCGTGAGCGCCGAGCTGGACGAACACCTCCAGCCGATGAACGTCATGTGCGACGCCGGCGTGCGCACGGGGCCCGAGGACGCGATCGATCAGCATCGAGGGTTCAAGGCGGGTGGCGCGGTCGTGCCGTGCGATGAGGTCCGTAACCAGACCCAATGGGTCGGTCCGGCCTTCCATCCGTATACCGTCACGGTCAGCCCGACGGTGTCGATGTTCGAGAACGCTCTCCAGGTCTTCGTCATGGTGGACGGCAAGTTCGGCGGCTGGACGCACGAGGGCAACAACTCCTTCAACGGCCTGACCGCGGGCTCGCGGAAGCACTGGCTTCAGGACGACTCGGTCTGGCGGGCCGGGATGCTTCAAGTCGGCACCTTCCGCGACGTGACGGTCGACGAATTCTGGCGCGCGGACTTTCTGAAATTGCGCGAGATCGGCCTGCAGTACCAACTGCCGGCCGCGCTGGTGGCGCGCGCCGGTGCGAACCGCGCGTCCCTCTCCCTCTCAGGGCGTGACCTGCTGTACCTCTGGCGGAAGAACGAGTTCGATCCGGGCGGCATCGCCATCACCGACCCCGAGCGCGGCATGAACACGCATACGAGCACGCTCGACTACTACACCGGGCTGCCGTACGCGAGCGCGAGCGCTACGCTGCGGGTCAGCTTCTGATGGCCACCCGATCTCGAACCGCTGACGATTCGCGCCTGCGGAGCGGAACCGCGGCGCACCCAACCTTGGAGGAGACGGGGAACATGAGTCATTGGAAGCCCTCACTTCCGGTCGGCAGAGGAGCGGGTGCGGTGCGACTCCTGCTGGCCATCACGCTCGCCTCATTCAATGCATGCGACTCGCTGCTCGACGTGGAACTGCCCGCCGAGGTCACGGATCTGGCGCTGGAGGATCCCCGGTCGGCGGGCACGCTGGTCAATTCCGTGATCGCGTTGTTCGAGTGCTCCTACTCGAGTTTCGCCTACTGGTCGATGAGCCACGACGACGTCGGGGAACAGGTCACCGCCGGCTCCGCCTACCAGACGACCGCCCCAGGCGGCAGTTGCGACCAGACTGATCGCTCGACCGTCTGGTACCAGGACCTGCAGGTTTCGCGGGCACTGGCCGCGGAGACCTACGACCGCCTGGCCAACGACTGGACCGCGGCTGAGGTGCCGAACAGAGAGGTCTACCAGGCGGTACTGGCTCTCTACTCCGCGGCCAACGTGACGCTTCTCGGCGAATTTCTCTGCGAGGTGGCATTCGATGCTGGTCCGTTCATGTCACCCGAGCAGGCGCTTCTGCACGGCGAGGAGTGGATCGAAATCGCGCTGGGCCACATCGCGAACACCGGGGATTTCGAAGTCGCCGACGGCATCGCCCCGAGCGCCGAAACGATGGCCTACGCGCTGCGGGCGCGTAGCCGTATGGCCCGCAAGGAATACGCGGGCGCCCTCGAGGATGCCTCACGGGTGCCGGCGGGCTTCACGGCCTGGGTCACTCGGGGCCAGGGAGAGGAGCGCCGCAACAAGGTCGCCCAGTTCGGGCTGAACTTCCCAGACCGGCCCGTGCTGGGCGTGAACGACTGGTGGATCGGCGGCCCAAACCCGGCGACGGACCAACCATGGCCGGAGGTGATCCCCTTCACCGGGTATCGCCACCTCGGTATCCTACCGGACGGCCGAGCGATCTGGGACGACAACCAGTTGCCCGTCCGGCTCGAGGGTCCCTACCGGAAGGAAGCCGAAGCTGGCGCCGTCGCGGATCGCAGGGTCTCCAATGTCGAGCGACAGTTGGCCGCGGGCATCGGCCTCATGCCGGTCCCGGCGAAGTACCTGGACGAGGCCGACGGCATACCGCTCGTGAGCTGGCGGGAGATGCTGCTGCTGCGCGCCGAGATCGAGAAGGGGCAGACGGCGATCGACCTCGTCAACCAGCTCCGCGACCATCACGGACTGCCGCAAGTCACGTACGTGAATCCGGCCGACGAAGAGCAGGTCCTCAACATGGTCTATGAGGAGAGGCGCCGCGAGTTCTACGTCGAGGGCGGGCGCTGGTGGGCCACGAAGATCCAGCACCCGGACCGCTTCTGGTTCCCCCGCCATCAGGGCCGGTATCCGTCCTTGGGCTACATCCCGCTGGGCGGGGTCCGGCTGGTCATGCCGGGCTCGGAGTATGATCTCAACCCGAACTTCACGCGCGACGACCGAGGCACGGGGTGTCCGCCGGCAGAGCGGCCGGTCGACTTCTGATCCGGCGACCTCGCATTGCCAGAGGTGATGGCCGTTCCGGTCCACGTTCCCGGCTGTTGGTCCCGTGCCATCGGGAACGTGTACGGGAACGGCTCAGGTCATGGCAGACTCAACGCAATGAACTCCGCGGGATGGTCCCGCCCCCCGATCGCCACCACGATGTACTGCTTGCCCTCATGCATGTAGGTCATCGCCGCGCCGGTGGTCCCCGCATCGAGTTCGGTCTCCCAGACGACCTCCCCCGACTCCTTGTCGTACGCGCGGAACATTCGCCCACCACCGCCGGGCGGGGTGCGGACCTGAATGGCGTCCCCTTCACTGACGAAGAGGAGCGTGCGCGTTGCCAGCGGGGTCCCGCGGCCGGGCCGTCCGAGAGGAGGGAGGTTCAGGTGCGCGATCTCTGGGTGAAGTCTTGGGCCGTCGCCATTCGGGACCTGCCAGTCGATGTCGCCCTCGTTGAGATCGATTGCCGTGATGCGGCCGTAGGGCGGCTTGAGCAGGGGCAGGCCGCGCGGGCCCTCGATGAAGGCGCGCGTGGCGGGGACGAACTCGAGGTCGCCGCGGTGCCCGGGCTGGAGATCGGCGACGTACGTGCCGGTGACGGACGGGAGGTAAAGCCGCCCACTCTCCGGATCGAGAGCGGCTCCGTTCCAGTTGGCACCACCCGTCGAGCTTGGGGTGACTAACGTACCCAGCTTCCCGCCCGGCTCCTCTTCCCTCGGCGTCGGCGGCATGAAGAGGGGCCCGAGCACATAGCGCTCGGCGATCTCGATCGCCTCCGCACGCAGTTCGGGAGTGAAGTCGATCAGGTCGTCGATCGTGACACCCTGCGGTTCGAAGGGGGGCGGCGTGGTCGGGAATGGTTGCGTGGGCGAGGCCTGCTCCCCTGGAACCGGCGAAGGGGGAACTGGCCTCTCGATGATCGGCCAGAATGAAACGACGGCGCGGGCGGCGCGCCAACGGCGTTACGGGAGGCGGAAGACGAAAAGCATGCTCCCACCGGGCGGCTGGCGGATCTCTCTGGTGAGGGATCGAAAGTTCTGTCCGCCCCCCGCGGCGATCGCGACGTACTGCACGCCGTCGACCATATACGTGACCGGGTAGCCGCCGGCGGTCGAGTTCAGGATCTGCTCCCACATTACTTCGCCGGTCTCGGCATCGAAGGCGCGAAAGCGGCGCGCGTCATCGGAGCCGAACACCAGGCCACCGCCCGTGGTGAGCGTCGATCCCCCGAACGCCGCCCGCTGCTGGCGGACCCACCTGGTCCTCCCGGTCTCGACGTCCACCGCCGTCAGCAACCCGACCTGCTCGTTGGAGCCCGGCGCGTGAAGGATCTGGATGCGGCCGGAGCCGTGGTGCTGACTCGGCACGGGTTCCGTGTCCAGCATCGTGTAGTTCATGCACACGCTGTTCGTCGGGATGTACAGCGTGTTCGTCTGGGGACTGTAGGACGTCGCCTGCCAGTTGATTCCCCCAAGCGAGCTGGGGCAGACGAACATCTCCTCACCGATCTCCTTGAGCTTTAGCTCCGGGTTCGCGATCCCCTTCCGGCCCTCGATATCGACCCCGACGATTACGTTCTGCGGATTCGTCGGTCGGGCCCACAGGAATTCACCCGTAGCGGCGTCGAGCGTCCATACCACACCGGGTTTCCCCGGGACCCCGGTAACGACCTTCCGGCGCTCGCCCGGCGTGAGGTCGGGATTCACCCACTCGACCGCCTCAGGATCCGGGGTGACCCGTGTCTCGACGATAAGTCTCGGGAAGGGGTGGTCCATGTCCCATTCGTCGTTCGGCAGGTGCTGGAAGTACCAGACGATCTCACCGGTATCCGCGTCGAGCGCCAGTGTGGAGTTGGTAAAGAGAACGTCGCCGTCACCGGTGCCCCGCTGGGCGGCGCCCCATTGAATCGGCACGGCCACGCCGTAGAAGATGAGGTTGAGCTCGGGGTCGTAGCTCGGGGCGATCCAGGCGGATCCGCCGCGCCGAAGCTCGTCGGGGAGCTCGCCCCATGTGTCGTAGCCGGGCTCGCCCGGCCGCGGGATCGTGTACGTCCGCCAGACCTCTTCCCCCGTTTCCGCGTCGTGCGCCGAGATCCAGCACCCTGTGTTGATGTGATAGCAGCCCGACATCCCAGCGACGACCAACCCGTTGATGACTTGCGGGCCGCCAGAGTAATGGTAACCCATCCTCCAGTCCGCGACCTTTCTCTCCCACACGACCTCGCCCGTGCGGGCATCCAGCGCCAGGAGATGGGCGTCATGGGTGGCCAGGTAGAGGCGGTTACCGTAGAGGGCCCCGTTTCGGTTGGCGCAGGCGAGTCTCGCCGGGACCTCCATCCTGGGTCGGCGATACTCCCAGATCAGCGTCCCGTCACGGGCGTCGAGCGCCTCGATCACGTCGCACGCCTGCGGCAGGAACATCACGCCGTCGTGCACCAGGGGCGTCGTTTCCTGCATCCCCGGCTCCATGGTCCAGGCCCACGCGAGGCGCAGCGTTGACACATTCGATCGGTCGATCTGGTCGAGCGGACTGTATCCCCAATGGTTGTACGTCCTCCGCCACATCAACCAGTCGCTGTCGGGTGGACCCAGCAGCATCTCGGGCTCGACGGGAGTGTACGAGGTCTCGGTCTGCGCGCGCAGTCGCTCGGGGCCACTCACCACAACGAGGACGACGAGACCGAGCAGCAGGCCGGCCGAGATATTTCTTTCGACGGATCTCGAACTGCCTGGAGTGAACGTTTTCAAGTCGACCGACTCCGGAATTTGGAGGATCTGAAGCGGGGATCGGAGTGAGCGGAGTCCTTCCTTGGCAGCCGTGTGTGCGACGGCTCGTCAGGGCATCGGCCCGCTAGCGGTAGCGCTCCCATTGGACCTCGCCAACGAGCCGACCGTCATTTCTCACCTGTAGCGTCAGGCTACGAGCGTCCGGCGAGAGCTGATAGTATCGCACCTGGTCGGTTCCGCCGAGAGCCGGGCTCAGACCGCCTTCGACGTGGTGGATGACGTAGCCTTCGGCAGGGTGGATCGAGTAGGACCCGTAGTAGGCGATGTAGCTGGAGTAGAGCTGGGCCCGCACGGCCTCGGTCGGCCCCCGGCCTGGAGTTACGGATCGATCGGCATGCCTGAGGTGGACCGACATGCGACCGGACGGGTCGTACATGATGGTACCCTCTGTGAAGGGCGTCGTTGTCTGCACGTCCTCGCGGTCCCACGTCACGTACGAGATCAGCCTGTACGCGCCGACCAGGGAAGACCGCACGCCGGTCTCGGTCGCGCTATTGGCCTGGCCCAGCAACAGATTGGGACTCATTAAGAGCATCGCCAGCGCGACGAGCGAGGCACAATGTCGTCCATTCATGTGCTCGACCTCCGTGGCAGGTGTGCGTGGTCTTTCCAAGCGCCCCGGCGCCGCGACCAAGGTAGGTCCGAAATCATCTACAACCAAGGAAAACGACACACGGGTCGACGGGAGGCATCGGGAGCGGCAAATCTGAAGCATCCGGAGCGCTGGCCCCGTTGTGAATCGGGCACGGCGGATTGGGACGTCGGGCCGCGAGCCGTAGCCTCCTGGGCAGGCTGCACGGGAGGAAGTCCGGGCCAGGCAGTCAAGCGGTGTCAGACCTAGACATCGAGATCTGGCGGACATTGGTTCTCGAGGCCCGCAGCGCGATCCCGAAGCGCCGCCTCGAGCCACCGGTAGCTGATCCTCTCCTGCTCGAGCCGTACGCGCTCGCCGAAGCGGTCGAGCGTCAAGTCCTCGAAGAGGGCGTGCTCCTCGGTAGTGAGCCGGCCGGTATCACCCGCGTAGCGCTTTTCGGCCGGCTCGTCCCCCCAGAGCGGGCGATGCGCTTCGAGCGTCGCCCGATCCATCAGAAATGAGCGCGCGCTGGGTAGGCTGGATCGCAAACGGTTCAGGATGCCGAAGCCATGGGTGTCGATGTCGCCCCAGTAGTGAACGTCGACATCGCGGAGCCATGCGACTTCCGTGAGCCGCTGCAGGCCGTAGCCCAGGCCGAACACGACCATGCTGCCGGGGCAGTCCGGGAACGAGAGTCCGTTGGTGCGGTTCTCGGTGACGAAAACGCGCCGCACCGGAAGGGACAGAGTGGCGAACTGTTCGGGCGGCAAGGACAGATCGGAGAGTCCCTGGATGTGGAGCGCGGGATCGACCAGGCGGAAGCGGACGAGTGGCGGCTCGCTCCGCAAGCCGTAGCGAGCGTTGAAGCCTCGGACGCCCACGGCCGTGCGATCGATGGCCATCTCGGGGAGGACGATGTCGAGTAGCTCGGTGAGCAACCCGCGATGGGCCTCGATGAACTTTGTGTCGACGCCGGGGATGTCCAGCTGGCGCAGATAGAGACCGGGTCGAGGGTTCGCCGCGAACCAATCGAGCACCGACAGCACCTTGACCCATCGCGCCGCGTGGTCCAGGGCGGTGAGCGGTCGTCGGGTCAGCCAGTTTTGGAGAGCGGGATAGCGCGCGAGCGAGGCGTCCACGACGGCCTGGAAGCGATCCGCGACCCCGGGCGTACGGATCAAACGCAGCGCATCGGATTCGGTGGGGATGACAGCAGCGACGGGAAGCTCGTTCGCTCCTTGCACGCGGCTGCGTACCTCCTCGCGCAGCAGATCGAACCCGTAGCCACGGGCACGGAGACTCGCCTCGTCAAGCCTCCGTACCCAGTCGAGCACGTCGCCAAAGCGCTCTGCGACTTCACGGGCATTAGGCCGCCGCAGCCGCACCTGGAGCGGGAAGATCGGTTCGCCAGTCACGCGTGCGGCGAGGATTTCGCCACGCCGCCAGCGCTTCTCGACCTCGGTGGTGATCTGCTCCGGCGTGGTCCAGCTCATGAAATCTTGACGAGCCGCCGGGCCTCCTGCTCTGCGCGGTACTCCTCGATGGTAAGGTTTCGCAGCAACGAGTGCCGCCCGTCCTCGTTGTGTACGAACCCGACGTTCGCAACGTACGGCTCGATTACGTGGATCTTCTGCAACGGCGTCACGATCAGTAGCTGCAGGTTCAGCTTCTTGAACAGCTCGAGACCGTAGCGCGTGGATTCGTCTGAGCCGCGGCCGAAGGCCTCGTCGATCACGACGAAGCGGAACGAGCGTGAACGCTGCTCGCCCCACTCGAGTCCGAACTGATAGGCGAGGCTCGCCGCGAGCACCGTGTAGGCGAGTTTCTCTTTCTGACCACCGGACTTGCCGCCCGAATCCGTATAGTGCTCGTACTCCGTATCATCCTCCCGCCAGCGCTCGGAGGCCGAGAAGACGAACCAGTTGCGGACGTCGGTGACCTTGCGGGTCCATCGCTGGTCGAGGTCGGTCTGACCCTCGCGGCCGCGGAATCGCTCGATGATGGTCTTCACCTGGAGGAACTTCGCCTCGGAGTACTGCTCGTCGTCCGAGCCGGTGAGTGCGCCCTCCGTGCAGGCACGCAAGTTCTCACGAAACTCGCGAACTTCCGCGTCCTGCGCGGGCTCGACCTGGAGGCAGATGTAGCGGTTCGGGTTGTAGTCGATCTGTCGGAGGGAACCGTTGATCGTGGCGATGCGCTCGCGGATCTCCTCGCGCTCGCGGTTGAGCTGTGCCTGAAAATTCGCGACCTCGCGGATCGTGTTCTCGTTCAGCAGTTCCTTGAAGCGTTTCTCGAAGCGCGGCAGGTCGTCAGCCCGGAGTTGCTCGAGCATCGCGCGGTACTCACCTGCGGCGTCGATGCTCACGTCCACTTCGTTGGTCTCGACCGGCCAGTCGCTCTTGTAGCGGCGCATTGCGTCGATCATGCTGTCGCGCAGTCGCGCGAGCCGCCTGTCGTCGGCATCGATCCGGCCCTGGAGCCAGTCGCGCATCTCGCGCTCGCGGTTGTCGCAGGACTCGACTGTCAGCTGGCGATCCCCGATCGACTCGGCGCGCATCGCTTCGAGCTGCGGGAAGTAGCGCACCTTTGTCTCCTCAGAGGCATCTTCGAGCAGGGCGCGGGCGTCGGTCAGCATCTGCTCAGCGGTCTCCCGCTTGCTGAGGGCCACAGCGTGGTGGTTCTCCACATTGCGGAGCTCGCCGTCCGCGGCCCCGTGCTGTTGGTCAACCGAGGCGAGTTGCTCCGCAAGGGTACGGAGAACGTCCGACCCGGCCTCGAGTCTCGTGCGCTCTTCCTTCAACCTCTGGATCTCGAGGGTGAGCGGCCGCCAGTCGAGGTCGCCAAAGTCGCCGTAGACGGCCAGTTGCTTGAGCCACCCTTCGCGTTCGCGAAGGCGTCCCTGCTCGGCTCGGATGTCCTCGTGCCGCCGTCGGCCTGTTTCGATGCTGCTACCGAGGTCCGCCGCCCGCTTTTCGAGCGCGGCGATCTTCGCTTCGTTGCTCCAGCCGAGCACATAACGGGTGCGGTCCTCGATCGCGTGGCGGTCGTCCTTCTCATGGCGTTCGGTGTTCGTCTTGATCTGCCCGGCGCGCGTGACCGCCCTCCGCTCGCGGCGAAACTCATCGAGGGTCGTGCAGCACGCATGGTCGAACTTCCGGGCCAGCTCGTGCTCGAGCCAACCATAGAACCCGGAGTCAGGCTGGATCGCGACTTTGCGGACGAGCGAATTGGGACGCAGGTCGGCGAGGCCGTGTTCGCGGCGCTCCCTCACTCGATAGTAGACGAGCCGGCCGCGAAGTTGTGTACGGTCCACCCATCGGGTGACGGCCCCGTAGTGCGAGTCCGGCACGAGCAGCGAAAGACCGAAGCTGTGCAGCAGTCGCTCGATCACCCCTTCCCAGTCACCTTCGTCCTCGCGCACCTGGAGGAGCTCGCCGACGAACGGGAGCGCGTCCGGGCCGACCGAAAGCTCCGCGCAGAGGCGATCGCGCAACGCGAGCATCGCGGCGGGGAGGTTCGAACGGCGCTGGCGGAGCGATGAAAGCTCCGCGTCGACTTCGCGATGCCGGTCTTCCTGGGTGCGGAGCATCACGTCCGTTTCGGTGAGCCGGTTCTGGATCTCGGCCTCGTCGTTCTCCAGCGCAGAGAGGCCACGCTCGCCGTCGCGAGAGTTCGCGCGGAATCCTGCTTCGTCAACGGCCTCGGGCAGACCCAGCTGCCGTGTGAGCGAGGCATAGGCGTCCGCACGACGGCGGCGGTCCTCCTGCTCCCGTTCGTGGCGGGCGATGTCCGCCTTGAGCCGCTCGATGCGGTCGCCCCCGTTGTCGCTGATCGCCCGCCGGATCTCGTCTCGCTCGACGCTCAGCAGGCGACATCGCTCCGACAGCCCTGCGGCGCGTTCTTGGTAGCGTTCGATCTGGGCGTCGAGCCGCGCGACACGCTCGCTGAGCAGTTCGCTCTTGAGCTCGGCGAACCACGGGCGCAGCGCATCACGGCAACTGCGCAGGTCTCCGAGCAGCGTCGCGAGGGCGGCGTAGCGGTCGACGTCGGCGATCAACGGCTCCAAGGCTGCGATCTGTGACTTGGCCTTGAGCACCGCCTGGTGCGCTCGATCGAGATTGTCGAAATGTCCGATCAGCGCCCCGATCCGCCCTTCGACCGCGAACGCCTCGAGCATGTGGCTGCGCACGAACTCGGTCAGATTGCCGACCGACTTCATCGACACGGTCTGGTTGAAGAGCTCCAGTGCCTGGTCGTTGTCGATGCCGAAGCGTCGCCGGAACGACGCACCGTACGGCGGAAACGTGTGGTGCAGCTCGAGATCGCGGTCGTCGCGCAATCGCTTGCGAAGATCCTTGATGTCCGGGCCGAAGCCGGCGAAATCAGTTGCGATCGAGAGCGGTCGATCGGCGATGACGTAGAAACGGTCGGGCTGTCCCTGGGGATCGCGGATGTAGAAGACCTGCGCGAGCGTCACGTCTCGGGCATAGCCTTCGTTGTGGAAGTGCCCGAGGATCACCGAGTAGCTGTTCTGGTCGCGAAGGGCCACTGCCTTGGTCGAGAGGCCAGCCTCGCCGCGCTCCGACTTGTAATGACCGAGCACGTAACTCCGGAGAGTGCGCTCCTTCGACTCGGCCCCGGCCGCCTTGTTGTAGGTGATGCGGTGCGCGGGCACGAGCAGCGTGGTGACCGCATCGACGAGCGTGGATTTGCCCGAGCCGATGTCGCCGGTCAGGAGACTGTTCTCGCCCGACGGCTCGAGCGTCCATACCCGCTGGTCGAAGGTGCCCCAGTTGTAGACCTCGAAGCGGCGCAGGCGGAAGCCGGCGCGCGAATCACTCGGCGCGAAATCGAGCAGCGTTTCGGTGAGGGCTTCGGTCATGAGGCCGCCGATTCGTCACCAGCGAGATACTCCCGGTATCCCGCCAGCCTTTCTTCCATGTCGGAGAGCCACTGCGCGTCTACGAACGCCTTCAGGATTCGCCGCACCTCGAACTGATCGTCCTGCCCGCGCAGCGGGCGCAGGAAGCCGAGATTGACGATGTTCTTGATGTCGGCATCGATTCGGTCCATGAGCCTGGCCTCGTTGCTTCCGCTCGGCAGGAACAGCTGTACCAGATCGGCGATCTGGTCGCCCGATAGGATCAGCCGCGTGTCGCCGCCGGCCGCGTCGTGCTCCGCCAACTTCTTGCGCAGCAACGCGAGCAGCAAGCTCCGGGAAAAGCTGAGCTGACGCCGCTGCACGAGGCGCGGCAATTCAGCCTCTGACTCGCCGGGGTCCCGCTGACTGAGGTAGGCGTAGCCCTCCGCTTCATCGAGCACGAGCTCCAAGCCGAAGACGCCGGCATGGTCCCGGACACGAGGTTGCAGCTGCAGCAATGCCTGCCAGACGTCCGGACTCTGATCCTGATACAGGACGCCCTTGAAGAGTGTAATCAGTATCGGTGACAGCGAAGTTTGACGGCCGGATAGTTCCACGCTACGCCGCTCCCTCCGGGCTCGGTCCCGACACGACTTGCCGGACGGCCGCGAGCGCTGGCTCCGAGGTCACGGGCGGTGCGCCGGGTCGCGACCCGCTGGAAGGGCCAGAGGCCGCTCCCGGCGCGGCGTCGGAGACGAAGATGACGGTTGGGAGAGTCGCTTTACGGATGCAACCGTTCGCGTCGGTCCACGGCACGGTCTGCGGTCGGCTTTCGTCGATGACGCCACGGTTCTCTCCCGTCGCAAGGCTGAGCCAGGCGACGAGCTCGGCGAGTCCTTCTTCGAGCGGTTCGGCTTCGAGCAACTCCTCGAGGCTGATCTGGCGACGCGTCTGGAACGCCTTGCGGAGCCGTGTGCGAAGCCGATCCTTGTCGACGTAGAACTGCTGGAACAGCACGTCCGCGCTGAGTTCGACGTCGCCTGCGTCGAGCGTTTGCTGACGTATCACCGGTCGAACTGGCGGTGTGAACAGTGGCCTCTCCATGGGTAGCTCAACGGCGGGCCGGGGCTCGTCGAGCTCCATCCACATACCCTGCGGTGGCGTCTCTCGCACGGCCAGCGCGTGCTGCTCGACCTCTCGGATTATCGTCATGATGCGACGGTTCTCGAACCACGCTTGATCGTCGAGGTACCGTCGCAGCTGTTCCGATAGTCGAGCCACCGTGCGCTGCGTGACCTCGCCTGCGCTCAACCAATCGTAGTGAATGCGCTTCAGGCGGGGATCGGGCGTTAGCGACTGTACCGCGTCGAGCTCGAAGACGCGCTCGAGCCGTTTCGTGAACTCCTCTTGCCGGGCGGCCGACATCAGGAAGTCCCAGAACGCGCGGAAGCTCCGCCCCTGATCCGACGAGTTGATCGCATCGTGCTCGCCGAACACTTCCGCGAGTACGTCGCCCTTACCGCCGTCGCCGCTGGTAATGCGCTCCCGCACCTGACGGTCCAGCTCGCGAAAGTTCTGTTCGACCTGGCGGAAGTCGGCCAGCAGCGCGCGCGCCGTCTCTTCGACCTGCACGAAGCGCTCGCGGAGCTGAGTCGGATCCAGTAGAGAGAGATTGCCCGCCCGAACCTGCTCGATCTCGGCGTCGAGCAGATCCCGACGCCGCTCGAGCTCCTCGATGCGCGCTCGCGGATCCGTCTCGCTACCTTCCGCGATCTGACGCAACAGGTCGAACACGAGCTTCAATCGCGACTCGGCCCCGACGAACCCCCGTTGCTCGAATCCCGCCAGCCAGTGGATTGCGCGCTCTGCGGCAGGCGTCAGATCGAAGTGGGGCTCATCCGATCCCGGCGGATAGTAGCGCCTCATCCAGCCACTTGCGTTGTCAGACCAGTCAGTCAGGTACTGCTTCGCCGTGCGTGGCGGTGCCTGCTCGCCGAGCCCCTCGCGCAGATGGTGGAGATAGTCCTCCAGACGAGAGGTGGCTTCCTGCTCGCTCAACACCCGTGTGTTCGGGCGCACGAAACAGAGATGCAGAAAGCCGATCACGAACGGCGCGCGGTCCGCCGCCAACAGCCGCCACGCGGGATGGTTGCGTCGCAGGTTGACGAGGAAGTCGTAGTCCATCGGGATTGGCGCACCCTGCCGCTATGTCAGTAGCCGAAGCGGTGCGGGATTCAGATCGAAAAGGGATGATGGGGCCTCATGCCGGCCGGAAAGTCGGCCGCCTGAAAACCTACTCCTCCGGGCGTCGGCAGGCAAACTCGCCTCGGGCGTAAACCCTTATGGATTCTTTGCCCTGGTGGATGCGGGCCAGATCTGCAGAGCGGACGGCGCAGCGTCCTCACGGCGTGGGCGGACGTGAACGGTCGGGCCAACCAGTCGGCGTGTCGCTGAGCGCCCAGTCCGCCCCCAACTGCTTGTTGGCCAGTGAGCCGGAGGAAGGGGCCTCGCCGCATACTCCCAGATGGCCTGATCCTCCGATCCGAGGAGACCAATCTCTCGAACGTGCGTCGAGGCAGGATAGCTCGCCGAGATCTGCGCTACGAGCCGAGGCGACAGATTCTCGTCGAGTAGGAGTTTCATTCAGGCTGAGAATAGACGCCGCTCGCGAGCGGCGGCGAACGCCAGTGCGGCCCGAACGTCTTCGGCGCTCAGATCCGGAAAATCCGCAAGAATCTCCTCCTCAGTCATGCCACCTGCAAGATACTCGAAAATGTCGGAAACGGTGATCCGGGTCCCGCGAATCACCGGCTTGCCGCTGCGAATCGCAGGGTCAAAGACGATGCGGTCGAGAAGTTCAGCCATGATAGTCCGTCAAAGTTGAAGTCCCTTCTGCACGCTACCGCGGCCAGCTGAGCTACGCAATGTGGTTGCTAGGTGGCAGCCGAACGCCCTTGGCTTCAGCGGCCGGCGGCCGCACCGCTACCGACGTAGCTCCGATGGCTGGCCGCCGGTCCCCTGCAAGCTATTGTTCGGCGGCGCGGGTACCGGGCGATAACGGGCTTGCCAACCAAAGCCGTTGCGCCGACGGTCGAGTCGGCCCTATGGAGCAGATCAAGGAAGAAACCACTGGGCGATTCTATCAGCCAGCCGCTCTGGATCGGCTCCTTGGAGATTCGTAAGAACAACGACAGTCAGCTCCTCGGCAACATAGTGCTTGAACGCACCGGAGGCTGCTCCGGAGGACGAAATCACCTCATGTGCAGGATTATCGTCTACGAACCAGCCGAGCGCCGAGAACAGAGCACTCCCCTCGAACCGCGCCGGCCGCCCGTCCGAGAGAGTGACTGGGTTCCACATTTCCTGACGCGCGCCTTCTCCGATTGCGAGTTGGCCCGACCGAACTGCCGCGACGAACCGCGCGAGATCAAGCGCCGTCCCATTCAGACCAGCAGCCGTCCGCAAATAGTCCGGATATTCTAGCCACAGCGGACGAGGCGGTCCAAACACGGGGATCCCCGAGGAGAAGTCTGCCCGCGTGTACCATGATCCTCTTCCGGGAACGACCACCCGCGAATCACCGAAGGCAAAGGATTCGAGCCCCAAAGGCTCCGCGAACTCGTCGTAAATGTATTGTTCAATCGTGCGGCCGTCGCGCTCTCGTAGGAGCTTCGCGAGTAGCAGATAACCGGTCTGGTTGTAAGCGACTCTGCTACCCGGGGGGAAGTCAGGCGGCAAACTCGAAAGC